>QQSG01000099.1:2992-3612 GCA_003602665.1 Candidatus Poseidoniales archaeon | reverse complement strand
AGGGTGCGGGTAGGCGACCCTTGGAATAAACCAAGAACACGACCCATTTGAACACTTGGCTTTGAATCCCTTAATCTCATGAAGTTGAACGTGTTCGCTCATTTATGCGCATAGCCGTGCTCTCTTCAGGCGGTAAGGATTCTTCCGCAGCATGGTGGTGGGCGCAATGCAGAGGCTGGGATGTTGTAGCCCTCGTAACCGTCCAAATCCAGGATGGTGATTCTCATATGTTCCAGGTTCCTTCTACGAAGTGGGTTGAACCTCAAGCATTAGCAGCTGATGTCGATTGGTATTCTGTAGATGCTTCGGGTTCTGTTGCCGATGAAATCTCAAGTTTAGAGGCAGTCTTGGAGGATTTGAACCTTGATGGCATCGTAAGCGGAGCACTACGAAGCGACTTCCAAAAGGTAAAACTTGAGAACATGGCTCATCGACTTGGTATTCATTCTTTTTCACCACTTTGGCATCAAGAACCATATTCCCATCTCCATGGTATGATTGAAAATGGATTTAAAATTATGATAACTTCAGTTTCTTGTGAAGGTCTAGATGGTAAATGGCTAGGAAAAATATTGGATTTGGAAAACGTCCAAGAACTAAAATCACTCTCTGAAAAATAC
>QQSG01000099.1:1504-2902 GCA_003602665.1 Candidatus Poseidoniales archaeon | reverse complement strand
GCATCCTTTGACTCAAGACGTGGTGTATTCAAGATATCAAAGGTTCACTGAATTGCTTTTCGGGCAAGTTCTACTGCTTCATCAACAATTTCTCCCGATACACCGATATGATTTGCAGGATCAAACATTGCTTCTAGTTCTTCAGCGCTAAAAGCAGCAACAATTGCTGGTGTACGGCTACAAACATCGATCAGTTCCTCTTTGTTTGCGACAGCGGTAAACGAAGCTTCTCGAAGAATCTCATGTGCTTCATCTCGAGCAATACCATGGTCGACTAAATCGATCATTACTTTTTCAGCCATAACCAATCCACGTTGGGCTTTGATGTTCTCCATACATCGGTCGGCATCGACCCACATATTGGTCAAGACATCTCGAGTTTTGGCGATGACATCTTCACAGAGTGCAGAGCCATGGGAGAGAGTAAACCGTTCGCTGCTTGAATTAGCAAGATCTCTTTCGTGCCATAGTAACGCATTTTCATAGGTTGGAATGATGAAGGAACGGACAATACGAGCCAATCCTGAGGCGTTTTCGGACTTGATTGGGTTCTTTTTGTGAGCCATCGTTGACGAACCAACTTGTTTCTTGACGTCAAATCCTTCTCCAGCTTCTTGTAATTCTGAGCGTTGTAGATTTCTTATTTCTTGAAGAATTTTCTCACAAGATGTGGCCACATTAGCGAGCCAAGACACATATTCGACATAGCGGTCTCTTCCAACAACTTGGGTTGTAGCCAGAGGGACGCCGAGTCCTAAGTGTGTCAAAATGAGTCGTTGTAATTCACGTGCATTTTCTCCTTGGGCCGCACCAGTTCCTACGGCACCAAGGAATTTACCGACTGCAATACGAGGTGTGGATTCATCAAGTCTTACCAATTGTCTTCTTAGTTCATCGAGCCAAACTGCTGCTTTGAGACCAAAGGTGATTGGAACTGCAGCCTGCCCATGGGTTCGCCCCAACATAACAGTATCTCGTTCCCGTTCTGCAACGTCTGCACAAACGCCGATGAGAAGACACAATTGTTCTCTTAGCATAACAATGCTATCTCGAAGTTGAAGAGCAACTGCTGTATCAACGATATCGTTTGAAGTTGCACCGAGATGTATGCACCAACCGGCTTCACCAGCAGCCTCAGCCATAGCCTTCGTTAGTGCCATGATGTCATGTCGTGTTTCTGCTTCAATTTCTGAAACCCTTTCCTTTGTGACGGATGTTGGATTCGCAATGGATTTTACAATTTCATAATCTGCTTGAGAGACTCTTCCGAGTTGCATATGGGCCCATATGAGGGCTCGTTCAACTTCCAATTGGCGTTCATGACGACCAACCTCTGACCAGATGTGTTTGAAGTCTTGACAGCCGTATCGATAATCGAGTGGACAGAACGCCATAAGA
>QQSG01000099.1:0-1412 GCA_003602665.1 Candidatus Poseidoniales archaeon | reverse complement strand
CGAATCAGAATCATGGCCAATATACTCGATATCAAAAACGATAATCCTACGTAGACCGATAGGTTGTACCACATCATGGCTACACCGATGAGGGATGCATATCCAAAGATCTGGCAAATGGCTGAAGCAAAACCCAATTTCTTGACCATTTTTTCACTCAATGTGCCCTTGTTTTCAAGTAGAAACGTGTAGATAAGAAAATAAATTCCTTGGAACGGAAGAGTTCCTGCAATAATAGCTAAGGCTACTTCTCTCATTTGTGTAGGATTCGCTTCTTGCTCAATTCCTTGGAAGAGCATCACTGCTGTGTTTGTTCCTAACAATGCAGCCATGATTGTCCAGCGCTTATCTTGTGAAGAGGTTCTACTCTCAACGTTGACTGAACCCTCACTCATATCCTGTTCAGAGGGAATAAAGGGTTTGTATTTTGTCCTTATGGGAACCCACTTGTCATGGATTTTTGCGTGAATGAACGTTCTTCAGTTTACAAAGCCAAGCCAAGCATCTTGATGACAAAACCAGTAATGGTTGCAATGATGAAAAGTAAAATCATCATACCCACTGGACCATATTGATTCGTATCACGAATTGCTGTTGCAAAAAAGCCATCACGGGCCACTGCGGATGCAAATCCCTTTGCTTCTTCATACGGAGGAGGTTCCCTTCTTGGAATGCGCTCCCCTTCTCGAACCTCTCCGCTCATGATCACGGGTTCGTATGGAAGGTCATGAGCATTGCGCTGATGTTAATGTCAAATCTGTGAACTGGTTAGGATTGGTATGGGCGAACGTTGGGTACTTGACCTTTCAGGAAAAAGAATCCACCTCTCTGTGGACGGAGGTTGTGGAGGAACGACCCTTGGGTTGCATAGTGCAGTTGATGAAATTCAAGGCGAAGGCAGGGTTCTATGGGCTTCTCCAAATATGCCAAATGCGACTCGTTTTTCCCAACTATTTACATCTTTGAATATTGTTGAAGCCAGCCGTTTCCATGCAATGAATTTGATTGGTAACATGGAACGTTGTGTTGATGCAATCGTTGAAGCAGAACAGAATTTACCCAGCGTAGGTTTGATCGTTCTTGATGACTGGTGCGAGCCAACAGGGCGCATTCCTTCTCGGAACATTAAGGCAGTAATCGATTTGAAAGAACGAATCGACGAGTCTACTACACTCTTACTCATTTCCAAGGCTGGAACAGATGTAAGTTCAAATGATGCAGGAGTCAGACCCCGCAGTGAAACGATTCTGAAGGATAGCGGATTTGAAATATGGACGTTGGAAGAAACTGAACATAAATCTAAAATTCTCAATCAAAATGGAGAAGAACTCGTTGGAAAAATTGACGATTCAGGATTCATCTTCTGAATCTTCACCGAGGAGTTCGGCCATTTCTTCAAGTGCTTCTTCATC
>QQSG01000098.1 GCA_003602665.1 Candidatus Poseidoniales archaeon | reverse complement strand
GACATCGATGTGATTCGAACGCTTGTTCAACAACGTGCAGTTGTGATCTGTGGAGGAGGTGGTGGAATTCCAATCATCAATGACGAGAAGCAATTCAAAGGGGTTCCTTCTGTTATCGATAAAGATCGTCTCTCTGCTTTACTTGCTTCAGAATTGGGAGCGGAAGCATTGATCATTTCTACTGGAGTTGAAGCGGTGTTTACTGACTTTGGTTCGGATGAGCAAAAAGAACATCGAACATTAAGTGTTTCACAAGCAGAAAAATTCCTTGCAGAAGGTCATTTCCCAGAAGGATCGATGGGTCCGAAGATTTCGAGTATGATCGAAGCAGTACGTCATTCACCTAAGATGCGTTCAATTCTCTGTAAACCAGGAGATGCCCTTTCTGCGTTACGAGAGGATGCTGGGACGACTTTGTCCCATGATGATTAAATACATCTTGACAGAGGGCAGCGTGGGCCTGTAGCTTAGTCAGGTAGAGCGACGGACTCTTAATCCGTAGGTCGCGGGTTCGAACCCCGTCAGGCCCGCCTTCACAATCGACCGTTTGGGTTGACCAATGTCGTTACCTTTCCTTCGTTTGCTAAAACCACAACATCACACATATCGTTGAAGAGTCCAACTTGAACTACTCCAGCGATGTTGAGAATTTGTGTTTCCATCAAGAGCGGATCGTCAATGGTTGCACCAACCTGGGCATCAGCGATGCAATTTCCGTTATCTGTGTGGAGAAGTCCTCTTTCATCTGAACGCAGGGTTACATCGCAATTCAAGAGAGCCTCGAGTGCTCGTATGGTAACATCTGATGAAAACGGGGTGACTTCGATTGGAATTCCAAATGCTCCAAGACAATCGACTTGTTTTCTTCCATCAGCTACAACGACCATTGAGGCTGATTGTTGAGCGACAATCTTCTCACGAAGTAAAGCGGCTCCTCCACCTTTAATGAGTTGAAATTGTGGATCGAATTCATCAGTTCCATCAATGACGATGTCCAATCCTGCAACCGAACCCAATTCAACCAAAGGTATACCGACTTCATTTGCGAGTTTTTCAGTAGCAACCGAAGTTGGAACGCCAACGATTTCAAGCCCTTCTTCCTTGATTCTTCTTCCAAGTTCCAAGACAGTATATTTGACCGTTGAGCCAGTTCCAAGACCCACGTTCATTCCGGATTTTACGTACGAACACGCGGCTTCACCTGCGAGTTTTTTGAGTGCTTCAGCATCGCTCATATTCCTCTCTTGTTTCGGACGGTTGATATTGATTGTTAAAATATCGAACTGTATTTCTTGCAAGAATGCTTTTTGGGTGGAAAGAATAGGGGGGAACATGGGTGGACGCAGCCGCAACGTATTGGTCGTCGGTTTGATGTTGTCAGTTTTTCTGATTTCATTGGGAAGTCCATTGGTAGATAACACAGCGCAAGACCTCGTTTATGAGGATGAAAGTGTGTCGAATGTCACGCCCACAGGGCAATCAAACATCGTTAGTATTGGTTCTTACCCTGATGGTGTAAACGATGCAATTTCAGTTAACATTCCAAATGGAGAAGCAGTCACTTCAATTGATCTTTCACTCGATGAAAATGTTCTTCCAGTAAGTGCGGCAAAAGTATGGGATTCTTCCGCAGATTATGATCATCCCCAAGCAGTGTATGATGGAATCGATGTCAATGGAACAAGCTTGGAACTGTTACCTCAGGGTTGGAATTATGATATGGAAGGAACCAATGCTTGGACCTTTAGTGGTACTAACACATGGTTCTGGGGATACGATAGCACTCTAGGGTCATCAAACGGCGTTACAAGTGGTTCAAAGGCGCTGTATACGTACGACGGAAATTACCCAACGTACATGGGTGGTCCATATTGGGCGACTTCACCATCGATGAATTGTGGTGGCTGTTCGGGTGGTTGGGATCTTAAATTCCAAAAGAGACTCGGAGTTGAATCCAGTAGCTATGATCATGCATATGTTTCAGTGAAAAATAGCGCAGGGAATTGGGTGAATGTTTGGTCAAATTCTGGAACTGTAAACGATGGTTCATACACCACCCAAACAATCACCATTTCAAATTACGTTGCAGGAAACACAAATTTTCAAGTTCGTTTTGGCCTTGGCTCTTCTGACGGGAGCGTCCAATACACTGGCTGGAATATCGATGATGTTGAGATTCTTCCAAAGGCTTCTGGTGTTTCAACAGGTGAAGGAAACTGGACCTCTCAGCCGTTTGGTCCTGGTGCAAATGATGGCAGCGAACCTTCTTCTTATGGTTTGATGGTCATCGATGCAGAAGTGCCAACAGGTGCTCTCTTCGAATGGTCGCTTATCGATGCAGCAACGGGAACTGCCATTCCTGGCTATTCCCAGATGACCGATTTACAAGTTGATCTGGGAGGAATCGATTGGGAAGCAACACCATCACTTCGATTCCAAACGCATATGATTACAGGTCAATCGGGTGGGCCTAAAATACACAGTTTGGGCATCAGCGGGGCCATTCATGAATCGTTTAGTGCAAACCCAGCGACGCATGATTGGACTCTTGCAGGAACAACGTGGTCTGCAACAACCGGTGCTGTTTCAGGAACTGGCTCGCTGACTTCCCCAGTTTACAAGATCTCCAATGGTTTTGGTGCTCTTTCCACTTCAATCTCAGCAACTGGCAATCCATTGTTTGAAGCAAATGTGGATGATACGGGATGGCAAACTGTTTCCTTGGATGGATACGATACTCTTGATGAAGTAAGTCATTCCGTGCAATTCCGTTTTACCTCTGGTAGCGGTTCTTATTCGGTTGATTCGTTTGATGTTGAAACCGTTCGTTCAAATCCAAGCACAGGTATGCGAATTGATATCGGTCCTGACGGTGTATCTGACTGGGGGCTTGATGGAGCAAATGCAGGGTCTTTCGGATTCCAAAATCGGCTTGCTACAGGACAACTCTGCCAAACAATTACCTCTTCGCCGAGTACTTCTTCTATGTTTGAAGTGCTCTTACCTCTTGCCGGTATCAATGATTTCGCCTTTACTTTAAATTCTAACAACATAATGCAGTCGCCCTTTATGAACATTAAAATTGCTGGCAATGATGTGACAAATAGAGGGTTTACAAATTTCCAAAATGCCCAACTAGTTTCGTTTTCACAATCTGAATTAGGTGCTCTAAACAGTGCTTTGTCAAATGCTGCTGATGACAGGGGGATCCTTGGATTGCCTATGGCAAGAGTAAGCATTACAATTGGTTCTTCTCAATCGACTGCTGATGTTACCATGTGTGGTATTTTTGCTCCATACGAGGCTGGTGTTAACCTGAATCTCATTTCGACTTCTTCTGTTGTGCAAGCAATGAACCAGCAACTCTCTTCCATTGTCAGTATTGGCGGAGTAAAGGAAGTTCGAATTCCTATTCGTATGATGTCTTCGGGTTCAATCAAATTAACCCTGAATTCGATTTCAACAACACCTACGCTTAATCCGGTTTCAATTGATATCTCTCCTCCAATCGATACGCTCACTCCTTCAACGGATTGGATTACTGTTAATTCAACATTCGATCTTTCTCCACTCGGAGTTAGCGATGCAGAATCCTATGTGAAAAATAACGGCTGGAGTATCGACATGAGTTTGCGAGGGGCATCAGCAACTTCGTCTGTTCAATGCAGCAGTGTCCTTCTACCACTAACTGGAGCATCGACTTCAAGTTGTCAACAAAGTGGATACAGTTTGGGATGGAGTGATATCGATTCGAATGGAGAAATCAGTATGCTCGGAAGTGGAGCTTACATCCAATTTACACATCGTTTCCAAATGCCCATGACATGGGATGATGAACCATATGCTTCTCTAAACGTGATGTTGGTCAGTCCAACAGGTCCGACCCTCCCTCTCAACCATGTGTTTGGTTTAGGACACGCCAACGGTATCGAAAACGATGTATCATTGAAACGCTTTACCATTGAATCTCAATCAGGTGTTGAAACCGATGCAGAATCTGCTCTCTTGATACCAAATACATTCGTCACAGTTCATGCTTATCTGGGCTTCGAGGATGTTTCAAATGCAGTTCCTCGTACTGGACAAGCACTCGTTCGATTGCTTGTTGATGGTCAAGACAAAGGTTCAACAAATTTAGTTGTTGATGGGGTTGCATCGATTATTTACAACGTTCCAAGTACTGTTCAGAACTTGACTATGGAACTTGAAGTAACGCCTCTCCTTGGACAAGGGGCATCATACGAGGCAAATCCAATTGCTTCGTTCACAATGGATACGATTGCTCCAATGTTGATCTCGATGAACATTGATGAGTTCGACCACAGAGATGCCTCTCCTGACACGGAAGTTTCCTTCACCATTGGAGACAATCCTACGCTTCCTCACCATGCGAACGCCTTGATCTGGAGGTCATGGATGGATGATTCAAACCTGAACGGAGAGATTGATGAAGATGAGATTCAAGAGATGTCTTTGAAAGCTCCAGATAACATGCTTGCGAGTACAGGTGAGTTTTCGCTTACAATGGATACTTCAAGCGCTTCAGATGGTGATTATGTCCAAGGGTGGTTGTCTGTAGCCGATGGTGCAGGTAACATCATGATCGAAGGTGGAAACATCTACACACCACTCTTCAACATTCAACTTCGTTCAGATGGAACTCCTTCTCTTGGCACTGAATTCGACCTTGTTTGGGGTCAACATGAAGATGGATGGTTACATCCAGGTGAGGCAAATCTTTTGCAAATTCCAATATGGGATAAGAACGGAATTACAGATATAGAACATATCGAATTGGACCTTGGTTCAACAACAACCGACTCTGCTATGATTTATTGGAATTCAAATTCAGGACAGTGTTATACCAACCACGTCTACGTTGATGTTGAATCGTGTCAACTTCTTGGAGGAGAGGGAGTCTTCTCTGAACAAGGTTCGTTCAATGTCAATTTCAGTATTGAGTGGGGCTTTGACCCTGATCCAACACTCCTACGGGTTCCTTCCATCCACCTTGAAGACCGTCTTGGACAATTCATCACGGTTCCTCTCTACGATGCATCTTGGCGCTACAGCGGTGAATTAGGTCTTGACACTTCACAAACTTCGCTTTCAATCGATGACACACTGGTTTCACCGCATGGTGCATGGGCTTCCACAGAATCAACGATGTCCTTTGAAGGAGAAGTGATTTGGTATCGTAGTCAGCGTACAATTGATCAATCACTTGATCTCTTAATGCGAATCAATGGAGAGGAATCTGTTGTAGATTCTCACGGAAATTTCTCTTATCGACGATCTGTTCCAACTCAACCAGGTGAGCATGGTCTGTTTGTTTCAATGTATAATCCTCCAAGTGGTGCTGTTTTGAGAGGCTTGACAGAGGGTCCTCTGACAACGATCTTTGTTGATAATTCGGCTCCAGTTCTTATCGATTTGACTCAACCTGACAAAAGACTCACCATTGCTGAAACTGATTGGTCCTCAATCGATGTCACTGTAACCGTTCGTGAATTGTCTCAACTGAATCCAGATTCGCTCAACCTCCATTATTCAATTCATCCAGCAGGTCTGGGGACGAATGTAGCTTCAATGTACGAAGGTGCTGAGCCGATGATTTTGCTTGGTGGACGTGCATTCGGTGAAGCAATCCCAATTTCAGCTCGTCTGAATATTGATGATTTGATTTCTGAAGAGGAACGTTCTGAACCTCTCGAATTGAGAATTTGGGTGACTGGTTCTGATATGGCTGGAAACGCATTTTCTGAAGACTTCAATGATATCGATGCTGCATATAATGTATGGGAGTTGGAACAACGTGTACCTGAGTTTGAATTTGTTGGTGAGGCTGGATTAAAGGATGCTGGAACTGTTCGTGTTGATGATTCAGTCCCAATTACTGCAACCATCATCAATAATGGAAACGCTGATGGAAGTGTCCAAATCATTCTTGAACTCGTTGAATCGAATGGTGCACGTACACGTGTTGATGCTCGATTATTGCAAGTTGCACCAGGATCGACTGTAGTATACGAAAGCACCTGGATTCCATCACGCACTGGAACCATGTGGCTCGAGGTTCAAATCATGGGTGGAGAAACTGCTCAAACACCAACTCTGAGAGTAAAAGAAGCTGAGAGCGAAGGATTCCTTGGAACTGTTTCAGAAGTAAATCCTGTCATGCTTGGTATTCTTGTTGTCTTGAGTATTGTTCTTGTTGGGCTCCTTGTCTTTGGATTACGCTCCGAACCACAACGTCGTCCTCAATCTCAAAAGAAATTCACTCAACGAATGCAGAAGGCTGAAACTTCACTTCCTGCCTTGACACAAGCTCAACC
>QQSG01000097.1 GCA_003602665.1 Candidatus Poseidoniales archaeon | reverse complement strand
CCCGCACCGACGATTGCAACGTTCTCTACAGCCTTCATGATTTGGACCAACAGCAAACCGTTCATGAATCATGCGCTTTCACGTTTTGTTGCTAAGTGTTGAAAAGAAATCAAGTATACCTAATGTTTCCGAGGAAATATGCCCGAACCTCCTATGATTTTACCGCCGACCGAATTGAGAACAATCAGCGACAAAATCAGTGAAACAATCCAGACTGGGGGACAGATTCGAACACTCCTTTCGGACCATTCTACCCAAGGCCCATTCGATATCGCTTGGGAAGTTGATGCTGCAGTAGAAGCACTGGATGTTTTTGGTTCTCGTTGGACAATCGAGATTCTTTCTACGCTTTACATCGCTGGTGATCGACGATTCAATGAAATGAAACATCTTCTCAAAGGAATCTCATCTCGAACACTCTCTGACAAATTGCGATACCTTGTCGAAGAAGATCTTGTTGTCCGCAGTGTGAGTGAAGGTCCGCCGATTCGGGTCACATACCGTCTTTCAGAACACGGGAAAACCTGTGGAAGATTACTCTCACCTCTTGTTGCATTCATGAAAATCCACAAAGGTTCTATCATCGGGGCTTAGACTCAAAGAGACGATGGTTTAAGATACCAAAAAGCCAACCCAAACGTATGGCACTGTTAGCACAATGGGTTCGGCAGAGGCCATGGCTTGCTGCTGGAATCGCAGGTGCTGCTGGCGGTGTTGCAGGATTGGCACACGGAGTCGTAGCGGCTGCATCAGCAGCCTCAGCCTTCGCCTTTGGCGGAGTTGCTTCCAAGCGACAACAAGTAGAACATCCGTTCAGAATGCGTGTTCTACGCACTCTTGAGCGTCATCCAGGTCTATGTTATCGTGAACTTCAACATGAACTCAGCGCTGCAAATGGAACATTACGACATCATCTTGACGTTCTGCAAAATGAAAGCAGTATTACGGTCATGCCAGTCAATGGAAGAACCTGTTACTTTGCAGGTGGTCCGGCACAAGTTGAAATTTTACAAACGATGTCTGCAAGTCAAGAGATGGTTGCTTCCAGCCTTCCAATTGGCTTGTCTACCGTTCAAAGACAAATTGTCGATGACATTCTAGAAGAGGGAACTCCAAGGACACAAGCAGAACTTGCACGTCGAATAGGACGCTCTCGAGCAAGTGTTCATTCAGCAGTAAAAGTACTGCGTCGTAGAGGTATTCTTCGACAAGATCGACTGGAGATAGGACCTCATATTGAACCTGAAACATTCCAGCGCCCAGAACGATTACGATATCAATGGGAAGACGGACGACAGCGTTGAGTTCAATAACCGCTTTCTAGAAAGCAATTGATACACAGTCTTCAAAGACCATCGGTGAATGAGACAGTCCATGCTCAATGTACGGTTAGACGAGATTCCGATGCCGACGAGTGACCGTTCGATTGACCGCTTGGTTGGTTGGTTCGTTGAGTCGTTTTGTTTTGTTCGAAGAAAAGGCGAAGCTACTGCCGATTACGGCTCAGCATCTCCAATACATCGGCTTCTCCGAGATCATATTCTTCCAAACCCTAGAGGTTCATGGGATGCTCAAATGCTTGCTGATGAATTAGCAATGACGCCTGCGGCTTTGAATCATCATCTTACCCGTCTAATTGACTCTGGTTTGCTTACCTTTGCAAATGAAGGGAAGGGATGGAGACGCTACATGCTTCGAGGTGGAGGATTGGCTCAAGCCTTAGAATTGTGCTCTGCACAATACCGACTAATGATCGAACAGAAGATGGACAGAATCGATTCATTTTGGAACAGAACAGGGAATCGCCTACCGAACGAACTGCCTGAAGATTCATCACTCCCTCTCACAATCGCAATCGTTGATTATCGGCCTCCAAACGAGGAAGGAGGAGCAAGTGTTCTCACACAATGGATGGCCGATTTGGGAATGTTAGGTGAACGGCCAGGTGATGAATTACGGGAAGGTTCAATTTCTGAACAATTGTTCAAAATGCTGCTTGAATCGGATACGCCAATTTCATTGGATGATGCAGATGAAGCAATACCCGGACAAAAAGCTCGTTTGGGACGGATGTTTGAACGATTCAGAACATGTGGTCTTATCGAACGAATTCCGCGAACAGATCGACTCCCTATGGCACTCTGGTCAGCCATGATAACCCAGCATCAACGACGCGGAGAAGATTGGATGTTGAAGAAAGGCGGATTTATGCGCCTAATTCCTGAAGGACAACATGCATCATTACTCAAACCGTTGACAAAAGGTAAACTAACGATTGAAGACGTTGAAACTGCGATGAATGATATTGCATCTACTGAGCAAATGCTGCTTCTCAACTTACTTGGTGGACGATTGCCTCTCGGCTACAGAATGATTGGAGAGTCCCCGGAAATAGCAAAACAAAATGTCATTGCTCGATTAGATCGAGTTCTTCGAAGAATTCGGAGAGTTGGTGACATGATCGAAGAAGTGTTGACAACAGGCGATGAATGATGGGTACGATTGGATTCGATACTTTCGAACCTTGGTCAGGTGAAGAAAGACCTCTCTATCTGGCTCCTATGGCAGGAGTCTCTGATCTCCCCTATCGTCTATTAGCCAAAGAATGCGGGGCTGATATCACCATTACAGAATTTACCAACAGTACGGCCCTGAGCCGTGAGGCAACCACTTCATGGAGAAAGATGGAATCCGATCCAAGAGAGACGCCTTTCATTCCTCAAATATTTGGAGGGGAGATGAATGATATGGTAACTGCCGCATCTATGCTTCAGGAAAGTGCTGATGTCATCGATCTTAATTTTGGATGTCCTGCTCCTAAAGTCACCAGCATTTGTGCTGGTGCGGCATTGATGGGCGAACCACAGAAGCTTGTTTCGATGGTAGAACATATTGTTGATGCCATCGATATACCAGTAACCGCAAAGATGCGTCTCGGAACTGGTCAAGGACCGAACAATGCTGTTGATATTTGCCAATCCTTGGAAAAGGTTGGTGCTCAACGATTGTGCATCCATGGACGAACACTTCGGCAACGCTATTCTGGTATTGCTGATTGGGAAACAATACAGATTGCTGTCAATGCTGTCGACATTCCAGTTGTAGCAAATGGGGACATCACTGATGCTGAAAGCGCTCGAAGATGTCTTCAATTAACAAATGCATCTGGGCTCATGGTTGGAAGAGCAGCCATTGGGCGACCGGATGTTTTTGGCCGAATCAAAGTAGGATTGGGCTGGATGGATGAATCTGAATTGCCATGGGTGCAACTGCATGAAAATGCATGGGAATCCATGAGTGAAACATCAAGGGCTTTTGCAAGCCGAAGATGGTGCTGGGATCGGTATGTCGAACTTTGTCGAGAAACGACTGGACTTGCTAAGCAATCAATGCAAAGACATGCAATTGCATTCTCGAAAGGATTACCAGGGGCCAAATCTGTTCGATCACTCATGCATGAGTTATCAGATGTAAACGAATCAGCCCAAGCGATTTCGGACTTCTTGCAGCCTAAGGCTGAATCAGAAGGTTGACTTCCACTCTTCGAGGTCATTTGCTTCTGCCCATGCCTCATCTGTGGTTTCGCCACGTAGTTTGAGGACTTCTCTGGAGAGGAGCCAATAAACGAGGGCAAGGGAGTGACGACTCTTGTTGTTCGCAGGGAGTGCAACGTCAACATTTCGCAGCTTGTTGTTCGCATCAACAAGTCCGACGATTGGAAGACCTGTGTTGACTGCTTCACGGAGTGATTGTTGGTCAGATGCTGGATCTGTTACGAACAAGACGTTTGGCTCTTTGTAAGAGCGAAGTGCTGGATTTGTTAGGCTTCCAGGAATGAATCGTCCGACTGCAGAAAGTGCTCCGATTGCCTCTGCAAACATACGAGCTGGCCTCTGTCCATATTGTCGTGCGGAAACGACCATGATGCGAGATGCATCATATTGGTTCAAGAATGATGCGATGATGCGAATGCGGGTATCTGTAGCGTTCACATTTAGGAGGTAAAGACCGTCAGAATTGACGGAGTCAATGAAGCGTCCCATGTCCGCACTCTTCTGTTTTGTACCGATGTTTACACCGGTCTCTTCGTATAGTTCCAGTGGAATCAAAAGACTTGTTTCTTCCGACATGTTGTTGCCTCAGCAAGCAACCGACCTAAAGCCTCTTCTTAACCGCTTCGCAGTATCTCCCCACCCAAAAAGATGGGATTGTATGCGAAGATATCAAGATATATGAGTCTTAAAATGAATTTATGGGGGTCACATTTGCAGAGGGAAGTGAAGGCCCTGATGGATTTTACATCGATTCCAATGGAAATCCATTACCCGTGAGCGCAAGCGAACTCGAACGCTACACATACTGCCCTGTTTCATGGAGACTAGCGAAAGAAGGAGCAGCCGGCATGGGTGAAGCCATAACCAGTGGCTTAGAGAAGCATAAACAAATACATGAAGGAATGAATGAATTCCAAGCCTCACTCATTAAATTACGACGAGAACTCCTCATCTGGTCATGGTGGTTTGGAATCATTATCGCTTTTGCCATTGATGCAGTTGCTTTTGTTTACATCGATGATTTGATGAATTCTCCAATTGAAATGGCCAAAATCCTATCCATGTGGTCTGTTTCTTGTCTGGCTGCTGCAATTCTATCAATCGTTTTGCCATGGCGGAATTGGTTAAGCATGGAACCCACCGTTTCGGAAATTGAAACATTATCGAAGAGTTTTGAAGCTACTGGACTCAAACCAACATGGAATCCAATAGGATTCCTTGGAGGCTGGTTCTCAGGAGGAAAAACAGAAGCCGGGCTATTGTTAGCAACGATCGTTATCGGACTGCATGCAATTGCCTTAGCAGCTGCTGACAATCGAAGCCAAGCAGGTTTCATCTTGATCGTTACTGCATTCATTTGGACATTTCTTGCCACTTGGCAATTGCAAAAATCTCTCTTCGCTGAAAATGAAATGATTGAGAATAGAGAACGTGCTGGATTAGATGAAGGAACTCAGTTAGTCTATTCAGATGATGATGAATCAAGTGGATTGCTTCGAGATGGAGAAACAGGGTTGAGAGGAAGACCCGATCAAATCGTCATTATCGATGGTGAATTCATCCCTGTCGAACAGAAAACTGGACGTGTGCCTAAGAAACCTCACGATTCTCATCGTGTGCAACTTCTAGCCTACATCTCTCTTGTAGAGACGAACACAAAGAAGTCCCCTCCGTATGGTATTCTGAAATACAGTGAAGAAGACGTGCATCAGGTCTTTTGGGACCAACATGCCAAGGATTCATTGTTTACCAGTATCAAAGAAGTACAGAAACTCATGATCGAAGGCGGTGCTAAGCGAAACCATGAGCGTGAAGGAAAGTGCAGAAACTGCAGTAGAAGACATGCTTGTGAACAATCACTGTTCAAAGAGTAATGCATTCGCCATCGGCTTGTGGAAACTCAATACACGTTCTGGTAACGGTAATTGTCATTAGGAAACTGTCTTCTCCAATTCCTGCTAAACCTCCTCCACTTGCTTCAATAAATACGTTCCAATCACCTGATATGAATTTACCATTCTCTTGTGGCTCAATCTTTTCTTCAAGCGTACTTTCTGTTGTCGTCGTTCTCTTAGACCACATCTCGTTTCCGTTTGAATCCTTGATCAAGACATCGACATATCGTGGTTCAAGAGCGAAGTCATCAGTCAAATCTGAAAGGAAAAATGAAGCTTTGAAGTAAACAGATATTTCAGTTACAGCAGAGTCAATGGGAAAATCTTCGTCCCAAGTTTCTTGTTGCACGTTTACAAACGTGTGCTCAATGGAAAGAGGAGCAAAGGATTCTGATTCAACCGGATCATCTCGAAGGTGTTCCATATACTCCCTTCCTTGGAGCAAACCTAAGCATCCTGACGATGAAACAAGCAGCATTGTCAATGCGACAAAAGCGGCGAGCATTCGATGCTGCATAGACACCCCCAGCATACACAAGAATATGAAAAGCGCGCCGAAAGGGGAAGTGTTCAAACGTGAGATTCTTGTGTCACACATTGCCTGAATGAAGCGAAATCGGACCGAGCGAAAGCGATGACGAACCCTATGAGTGCTGACAGGCGTTATTCTCAAGCAATTCACTTACTTCATTCGAACTTAGCACCGCAGGTTGGACATTCATTTGCATCTGCTGCAATGACTGCACCACAGGCTCCACAATCTGCAGTCTCCTTAGCGGATTCTGTCTTTCGACGTGGACGTCGACGCGGTTTTGCCGCCTTCTTCGGTTCATCTGAATCCTTTGAAAGCGGTTTGGAATCATCTTCAACGGAGAAATTGTGCGAAGCCTCAGTAATCTCATTACCTGCAAGTGAACTGTCTGTCAAGCCCATACCAACAACAACTTTGTCACCAGGCAATACACCCTCTTCACCAGTGATTTCGAACAAGTCCTCCCTGATGTCAGCATCACTTGCAGAGAGTGTATTCCATGCATCGCCGTCTTTGTCAGTTCCGTCATCTTTGAGCGTCTTCATCGTATCTTTTGTTGGCAAGAATGCATCCAAATCATGACCTTCGAATGCTTCCTTAGCCGTCTTAAGAGTTGTAACAACCTGATTCTCCATTTCAGCAATTTCCTCATCGGTCATATCTTCCATCGAGATCTCATCTGCATATCTTCGGTCATATGCAGCAGTAACTTCTTCTTCAGCAGCAACAACATTCTCATCCCACTCGTCTTCAAGATTATCTTCATCGTAACCAAATTCTTTGACAGCAGAAGCGAAATCTTCGGTACCACTGACAATTTCGTTTTCATCTTCTTCTGGGAGTGAAACCAGTTCCTTTTCTTCTGGAACTTCACGAATGCGACGTTCTCGTCGCTCGAAATATGAACTCACATCTTGCTCTGTTCCACAATACGGGCAATTCTCCATGAGATCTGGTACTGATTCACCGCATGCAGAACATTCGTGGAATTGAGAACGGGCTTTTCGAAGGTTGAATGAGCAATGCGGGCAACGGTTTTCATCACCTTCAAGTTCGCCGTCACATGCAGGACAGTAATTGAAAATATCTCGTTCCACCTCATCTTCGCTATCTCTTGTTAGCAGAATTGCACCTACAAGGAATCCAATGAGTACAAGTGCTCCGATGAACATTAGAACCGCAGTTCCTGTGCCGCTATTCTCTTCGTTTGCGTTACCTCCACCATCGACGAAGGCCGTTGAGTAAGAACGCTCAAAGGTGGTGGTCATGGTTGAAGATGGAGAGTGAACGAGTTGAACGATTGTCAACTTTCCTGAAGCTTTGAATGTACAAGATACATCTTCTCGGTCCCCAGGATTTTCAATGACAATCTCTGAAACTGACCATGTCGTTTGGCTGTCTTTGCATGTGATAGAGACGTCACCTGAACCTCGAGTTGATTTCAAGGAAAGAGTGAGTGTGTATTCTTCTCCTGAGTCAAGTGGGAAGGTTGCTAACTCACCATCCTTGTCAAGCAGTACTTGGGTATCCTCATCCCATTCAAGCTGTAAATTTGCTTCGACAAGAACAGATCCTGAAGCACGACTATTCGCTGGATCTCGATCATATGAATTAGCAGATGGTTGCCATTGAACATCGAGTTCCGCTGTGTGAGCACCCAACAAAGTTGACAAGGATACAGTGTAGGTATAACTGCTACCTGATTGGAGCGTGATAAGGCCAGATTGGAGGGATTGACCTTCCCATGTGTAGAGGAAATTACCACCTACTGATATGTCTCCTGTATTGGTGGCAGTCATCGACCAATCAATCGGGAAACCAGCGGAGACTGAAGTCAGGTTAGGTAATGCAAGGGGGTCAACATAAACATCCGGTATTTCAGGAAGAGTAAACGTTGTCACATGGTCATCATTTTCGGTGCTCTCTTGCACAAATCCACCCGTCTGGAACGGATCGATACGAGCAACAAGAGAATATTGGCCATTACTCAAACCGGCAATGTTGGCACTCTCGATTGAACTTGTCCAAGCATGCTGAGAATATCCTGTTCCAAAGACACTGACTGAAAACGGTTGGAGTGAACGTACAATGGATGCACCTTCCTTTAGTTCAATGACCATTGGAACTTCAAGAGTTCCTTCTCCAGATTCTCTTGCGATTGTCCCTGAAACAGCCCAAGGGCCGGTGAGAGAACCTTCTGTTGGTACGATAAGTATCTCGCCAACATGCGATAGATCCATTCTTGGTTCTACAACAAACTGAACGATTTCGTCTTTCCCTTGTTCGGTTGATTCCAGTACCTCGTCTCGAGCATCTGGAGTTAGAATGAGATCATAAGAACCGGAAACAGGTGCAGTGAAAGTCGTGTTGACCCACGCGTATTCACTAGCATTTATTGCTGGAGTTTGAAGTTCTACATCTGTAATCGATCCTGGATAATTGATACCAAGATACGATGCTTGAGCATCGACTGAGCCTATATTCGCCACCTTAGCACTCAATGAAATTATGTCGCCAGAGTGAATATCAGCACTAGGGGTGAGAATTGTTTCCATTACTCTGAGGTTCGGCAATCCCAGTACAGTGAAGGAATGATAGAACTCGACTGTCGTTTGTCCATTGTACGAATATGAAACCCAGAGTTTGTTTTCACCTTCGACAAGATTGTCCCACTGTGCTGTAACGGTTTGGAAATCGTTCGCTTCGATGTTGACTGTATTTGTAATGAGACGATTGTCAATGGCAATCCCGTTGCTGTAGAATGAGTATTCTACATTAAACGCCTTTTCTGAATTCGTATTCTGAAGCGTCAACGAACCTGTAATTGAGCCACCTGCAGTAGGGCTTGCAGGTAGGATACTAAGAGTGGAATCTGAGGACTGAATACCACCACTATCGTATGAACTAACTGAGGTTGGAACCAAAGAAGTCATCATCAGCAATACACAGCAGACTACATACGCCCCTCTTGCCATGCTTTTCCCACGTCATGCAAAGCACTTGAACCCATCTCATCAGAACCCAAAAAGTTGTCAGAAAACCTCCTGATAGAAGGGGAGATTTGAAGGGAGGTCGCATCTGTAACAAAAGCATGGGAGGCAGAGCGGTTGCAATCGGCATCATTTCCCTCTTGCTCATTTCCATTTTCCCACTTGACATCGACAACGATTTGCATCTTGAAGAAGAGGCGGTAATACACTCCTCATCAGCAGCGAGCATCACCTTCTCAAATGGTCCAATTCAATCTGAATCCGTTACAGGACTGAAGACGGTTACCTTCAGTATTTCAGGCACCGGAACCATCGATTCAATCTTGGTTGAAATTGCAACACAAGGGGGATCTTATTCTACACTCACAAACCTCACAGGCACACCTTGGCTGTTTAATTTTGATTCCACTTCGGTATCGAATGGAACATACACAATGCGTGCTACTGGCTGGGATACTGATGTTGACGATTCTACATTAACCACAACAGGAGAGTTCACAATCGATAATCACGTACCTGACATTACTGCATTCACTGTTCTATCTCCAGAAGTTGGGTCTGGAACAAGTAGTGCTGACCGAGCATGGTTTAGTATTGCAGAGACAGGGACCTTAGAATTCCGATACGGTGTTTCTGATGACGATTTCAACAGAGCAACTCTACAAAATGTCCCTGGACCAGGATCCCCTTCTACAGATGGCCCATCGAGCCTAACATACGGCTGGGATTGGTCAAGCGGAAGTTTTTCTGAAGGAACTTGGAATCCAAGACTTACTGTTTACGACGATTCGGGATTGAGTAACACCTCAACGCTATTCATTGGTATCGACAGAACTGGACCAACCATGTCTTCCATCACAGTAGGAAGCGGTTCAACATGGCAATCATCTACTGATGTGGAACTTTCTGGGATTTTAGATGGTGCAAATGATGGAACTGGATCTGGCGTTGAGACTGTTGAACTAAGAATCGATTCTGGAACATGGACTGTTGTCACCACGAATACACATTCAATTACGCTCGGAGAGGGAAATCATACACTCGAATTACGAGCGACGGATAAGGTTGGTAACGTTGGAAACACAATTACTGCAACTGTTCAAGTCGACACCACCATTCCTGAAATGGTGGGTTGGACTGTTGATGCACTTACAACCGACCTTGTTGGACAAGCAAACATTTCTTTCGCAGCTTATGACTTACTCTCAGGCATCGACGAAACTGAAATATCATTGGAATATGGATTTGATTTGAACGGTGTTGGCCTGACACCAGACCTCTCAGGTCAATGGCTTGAAGTTCCAGGTTCGGGCCTTGATAGAGACCTTGCACTAGCAAATTGGGCAACAAAATCTCGTCAGTACCTCATGCTAAGAGCGACCGTTGTTGACGAAGCAGGGAACAGTGAAACAACTGAACCGAGAGCATTTCAGGTTATGCCTGGGCTCGACCTCTATTGGAACGTAACTGAAACGGACGTTAACAAACTGGTTGTCCGACCTGGAGATACGTTTGGTAACATCACAATCTCTGGCGAAATCCGTTCCAACAAGGCGTATCCCGGATCAGTGGCTGTGATTTTAGAGGCTGCTCCTGCCGATCGTAATGCCGCAACAGAGTGGACTGTTATGCAAGCACAAACACTTCTTGCAGGTTCCCTTGGTACGGGCGTGGCATATCTAACATGGAATTACACCGTTCCAAATACAGGGCAATATGACCTGCGCGTGCGTATTGATCCTTCAAATCTCATCGATGAAAACAGTGAGATAAACAACGACCATTACATGGTTGTAACAGGTGCTGACGTCTCATCCCCTGGCCTTGTTCCATCGTTTGCCCCAACCATGATTGCACTCCTTTGTGCTGGCTTTGTCGTAGCATGGCTTCAACAGCGGGATTGAAAAACATCGGCTGGTGGGTGGTAATCATGCGACAAGGGCTTCCACGAATTCCAAAGGACAGAATTGCTGTTCTCATCGGTTCAAAGGGTACGACTGCAAAGTCTCTACGGAATGCATCCGGAGCAAAGGAATTTCACATTGATTCTGAGACGGGTGATGTGGAAGTTGTCTGGGGCGAACCAGGCACATATGACCCGATTAAGGCATTAAAATTCCCTGACGTCATCAAAGCAGTCGGTCGTGGAATGGCTCCAATGGCTGCAATTCGTTTACTTGATGATGAGAATTTCTTTGAAATGGTTGATTTGAAAGATTTTGTTGGTAAGCGTTCACATCAACAACGAAGAATACGTGCTCGTATCATTGGAAGCCAAGGAAAAGTTCGTCGTTTGATTGAAAACTTGACCGATGTTGAGATTACAATTTACAAATCAACCGTCGTACTAGTTGGAGACGCTGAGGGAATTGGTCTTGCAAGACAGGCTGTTGAAATGCTTGCTGGTGGCTCAGAACATGGAACAGTACTTTCCTTCCTTGAACGACGTAGAAAGCGCATGAAATTCGATAATCGTTCATTGGACTCCATCGTGGCTAAAGAATCAAAGGAAGAAACGTCGACTGGTTTCGATGGACTTGTTCCTGGATTGGCCGATGTTACTGAGCGAAGAGGTCGTAGATTACGAGCAAGCCAAGTCGATCCTGAAGATGATGAAGCCGTTGTCGATATGATGGAAATGGCTGAAGATGAACACATTGTTTGGGAAGAAGAGTGAATCATTCTTCTTCCATTCTATGAACGTGTGATAAATCCATTTCAAGAACATCATACATAGCATCTGCTAAGGTTATGTCGATACCGTTCTTGTTCGCCCATTCAACCAATCGAGTTACGTCTCGTACCAAGAATTCCTTCGCCTTCGGGTGGTGTTGAATAACGCCTTGTCCAACATCAATCACGATAGGTGCATCATTATGCCACAAGATGTTGTACGGAGAAAAATCACCATGAACCAAGTCTGCCTTCTGCCAAGAAACAGCAAGAAACTCCAACATCTCATCGAATACTGGTTGAGGATTTTCGACGCGAACGTCTCGTAGTTTAGGAGATGGTTGTGTTTCACTACCAAGATATTCCATGATGAGAATATTCTTTTGGATGGCGAGAGGACGAGGCACCGGTAACCCCCAGCGATGCAATCGAGTCAAATTTCGATGCTCTTTTCGCACCCAGATATCGACAAGATCACGATGGCGTCTACGTAGTCCTCCAAAACGAGGATCACCCTCTATGTACTGCATCAGATTTTTGAATACAGCATTTGAGGTATGGAAAATTTTCACTGCAACCGATTGGCCATCAGGGTCGGTTCCGTGGAATACGTGAGCTTCTTTTCCTCGGGCAATTGGGAAATCCAGTGTATCCAAAACTCCTGAATTCATCATTTTGTAAAGCGACATTAGTGTAAGTCTGTCAAAGACTTGATCGAATGTTCTTCTATCGACCCAATCATAGGAACCGGTGCCCATAGCTCCTTGGATTCTATTTTCAATTTTCTTGAACATACGTTTGTTTCGCTCATCTTTCATCCAATTGAATGAACTGTTCTTTCCTGCGAGATCTTCTACAAACTTGGAAGCATGTTGTTCATCGAAATCAGCATCGGCTTGATCATCTAGGGACATTGGCCTTTTCTTACGCTTCTTGTGGGTTTTACGGCGTTGCCGAGTGCGCTCACTCAATTCATCCCAATCATCATTTGAACGAGACATGGTGTACCCTTCCTGTTGTGGGTTTGTTGAGGGGGAACATCAATCCTCCGATGATTAAGCAAATAATGCGTCGATATCATCGTCGTCATCATCGTCATCATCGAGGGGTTCTGGTTCAACAACTTCTGCAGGTTCTTCGACCGCTATTGGCTCTTCAACGACTTCCTCGACTTCATCATCGCTTCCAAACAAATCGTCATCGTCATCATCGTCGTCACTTCCGAATAAATCGTCACCATCGTCTTCTTCAACAACATCAGGAGCATCAGAGATTCCGAATAGGTCATCATCATCATCATCATCATCAACACGATCATTCATACCGAACATATCAACGACTTCTGGGAGAACTTGTTTTCTTGACAAATACATAGCCTGAGTCTTTGTGTAACGATGCTTAACATCAGCCTTTGAATCTTGGAAATCCCATGGCCAAACAATGATCAGGTCACCTTCACGGACCCACTGACGACGACGCATTTTACCAGGTATACGTGCCATACGGGTCTCCCCATCAGCACAGAGGACTGTAACACGACGACCGCCGAGAATCTCTTCAGCAAGAGCAAACATTTCGCCCTTAAATCCAAACTCTCCGCGCTTCTTACCACCGTTTGGAAGCTT
>QQSG01000096.1:9725-18484 GCA_003602665.1 Candidatus Poseidoniales archaeon | reverse complement strand
TTGATTAAAGAGTCTGTTCCACGCATACCAATTAGATCTGATGCAGGCCAGTTCATGTACGCGCCTACTAGGAAAAGGGGACCTAGAACTAGGAAGTAAGGGATTAGGTTTCTATCACTCATAATTAAGCCTCCTTTGATTCTTCAAGGTCCTTGTAGTGCATGTATCCTGCAATTCCAAGAATTAACGTCAAGAAGAGTGTAAAAATTGGTATAATGAGCCAGATAGCAGGTGGAGTACCATCGTAACCATGCTCTCCTGTCATGTATCCCATACCACCGCCGATGATGAGGACGACTGCTGCGGAAGAAATCATAGACATCTGAGCGAGAGATTTACCTGTGACAAATAATCCAGTTCCAATAGCCATTACTCCAATAGGTAACATGTGCAATGCCCACATTTGTTCATATGCAGCATCGTGATCTCCAACTGGTTCGTCATCCCAAGCCCATTCAGCCCAGTCTTCACTGTTTGCCATGCCAAGTATCGATATGGCAATGACAAGTGTTCCAATCGTGATTAAGAGCTTCTTTGGGTGTAAAATTTCTTTTATGTCCATATGGACTATTCATTATAACCAATATATAATTTTATCAGATATGAAATCAACTTAAACCGACTTTTCTTAAGAGTAATCGAAAATTCAACCCTCTCAATAACGTATAGTTGATAGTATACTGAAACTACTCTTCTTCATCTAAGAACATGACTGCAGATTTGTATTTTGATTCGCTTTCTTCCAACGCATTACGCAGGACAAGACCGTGGTAAACTTTGATTCTCTTTTCCTTGACCATGAGGTTTACCTTGCTCTCCAATTCGATAAGTTCCTTCAACGACTTAGCACATTCAATCTCTGCGAGACACTTCTTGTATTCTCCGCGCCTTGCGAAGAAAATCGCAAAGTAAATCGGAACAAGAAGAAGAGGAATAACCAGTTCTTCAAAAACGATTTCACTGAGAGCAGATAAGGAAATTTCAATACTCTCAGCATCGTATTCTGAACTGAATGAATCGCCTGACAAACCACCTGAATAGAAGAATCCAGTATTGCTATCAAAATAAAGATTGAATGGAGTTTCATCTTTATCATAGATATCTGAACCTCGATCGAGTTCGACATCATCTGGCCATCCATCGTTATCATTATCATCATCGAGAACATCTGGAATCGTATCTTTGTCTGAATCAAGCGGAGTCGATGCTGCATTGTAAGGGTCGTAAAGAATCGTACCAGAGGAGGCAGATCGCTCCATTTCATTTCGGATTCCGTCACCATCTGCATCATCATCGTATTCATCAGGTGTGAAATCTCCATCGATATCTGAGCAACCTTTCAGCCTGAATCGACTCTTTCCATAGATGTACGGGCAATTATCAGATTTTTCGTGCAGACCTTGATCCGCATAACCATCACCATCTGAGTCAGACCAGATACCAGGATCTTCAGGCCAAACATCTACATCATCTGGACTGGAATCTCCATCCATATCCTCATCTGCCACATCTCCTATTCCATCCCCGTCAAGATCTCGAGATTCATTTGCATCAAACGGAAACGCATCTGCACCCATCGTTTCATTCCAATTTACATCCGGATCAGACCAGCCATCGCCATCTGAGTCGAGGCATCCGACTCGATCCTCTGTGGACTGGCCTGATTCTTCACAAGCCGTAGACCCGGTTTCATCAGCGTAAACTGGAACAGAAAAAAGCAGAATTGTAGCCAGAAGAAGTGGAACGCCTTTGGACTTCATGGTCATACTCAAAGATGAAGATTTATTGGTTTATTGGAATACATAAGATGCAAACCTTTCAATAAAAGAATCTCTGGAATTGCCTTATGAGCAAAATATGGGCACTATTAGTGATGTCTCTCCTCTTTTCACCACTGGCTGGATGCACCTCGGATGATGAAGATCAAACGGTCATATTTCCAGCCTTTTCAACCGTTGCAGATAACGATGAAATCTATGACAACACTCGAATGAATGGAAATCCATTCATCGTTATTTTCTCTGCGGAATGGTGTAACAACCCATGTTACACAAGTATGCATTCAATATGGGCAACTGAATCTGAACTTCCTGTTTTGGTAATGTCTACAGATCCTGCTGAAAATGCAAGCGGGGTCACGCTGGCTCAATGGCATGATTCTGCCGATGCATTTGACGACGATGGAGACGATGAAGGCGTTTCCCTCACTTCATACGCCTTCATGAAAGGATTTGAGGCTGGAGAAAAACTTGGAATTACTGCACCTGGAACTGTTATGTTTGTTAATTCAGTAGGTGAAGTCACTCAAATCCATGAAGGGAAACTTGAGGATTCAAGTTTGATTTCTGAGTATTGGCAAGACGCTTCTGCTTGAGGAGAGATCGTTTCACCGAATATCTCTTGAAAGAGGTCTCGTTGGCGTTACCATGGTCTTTACACACGACATGTCGCAATGGCTTGGATTTTCAATTGATGAAGATTGGCTCGAAGAGAACATCTCTTGGAGAGATTTCGGAACAGGTGTGCGTTTAGGCAAACTCAAGCGAGAAGAAAAAACCTCACTTGTCCTCTATGAAGCAGATTCTGAAGTTACGGTGGATGCTTTCATGCCCCACATGCATCCCGGTGGTGAAGCATACCTTGTCCTCAAAGGAGAGGTCTGGGACGAGGAAGGAACCTATCCAACAGGATCGATTGTTTGGATGGATCCAGAATCAACACATACACCTAAGACAAAAGGAAAAACACTCATCCTCGTATTGTGGCCACAAGGCGTCAAATCAGTTTGATTTCTCTTCAAGGTCATACTCACCACTGATGAGCATTCCATCGAACAAAAACGGTCCTGCTGGGACGACTGCTGCTATGAATCCATGAATCAAAGCAGTCATGTTCCAGTGACGACCAACTCCGTAGAAGAGTGCTCCCAAGAAGGCAAGGAACAGGAAACCATGTATTTGTCCGACAAGGGACACAAGGGATGGATCTCCTCCAATATACTTCACAGGCATTGCAACTGCGAAGAGAATCAGAGCTGAGATCCCTTCGATATAACTCAAGACCGAGACGATTTGTTTCAAGATGAAGCCTCCACCATTGGACGACTTGAGCCACATGAAGGGCATTGTTGCTCATCACTATCCCCATAATCATGCTTGCAAGCAGGACATGTTGCGGAGAGGACAAGTTCACCGATTGTGGAATACGATTCTCCTTGTAAGGTAAGCATTCCACTCTCAGCAAGTGCAACAGAATAGCGACCTGAGCCGCCTATTCGGACAAGCAAATCAGGAGGAAGCGTCACAGTTCCTAAGTCATCGATGAGGAGTTCTCGTCCTTCAGTCAAATCTTCGACATCAATTTCTGCTCCATGCTCTGCAACGAATCGACCGTCTCGAAGTTCGAGGCTTCTATTGGCAAATGCAGCGACTTCCTTTGAGTGTGTTACAATTAGGAAAGACACGCCTTCTTTTTCATTCAGTTCCTTGAAGATATCAAGAACTGCACGACCTGTCACAGGATCAAGAGCACCCGTTGGTTCATCAGCCAAGATAAGGCGCGGATTCGTAATCAGAGCGCGTGCAATGGCAACACGTTGCTGTTCACCACCACTGAGCATCATTGGCAGTGCTCTTGCCCTGTGAGGCATACTCAATCGTTCAAGCATCTCATCTGCTCTTTTCAGTGCTTCTTTTGAACGAACACCTTGATTTCGCAATGGCTCAGCAACATTGTCTCTTGCATTGAGATGGGGCAGAAGGTTTCCATCCTGGAAGATGAACGACACTGTCTTTTGACGAAGTCGAACAAGTTCTTTTCCTTTCAATCGAGTCATATTGTTCTCATCAAGTGTAACTGAACCTGCACTCGGTTTCATCAATCCACCGAGACATTTGAGAAGGGTTGATTTCCCAGATCCAGAAGGACCTACAACAGCAACTGCTTCGCCTTCTTTCATGTTAATGTACAAACCGCGAAGAGCGACAACGTTTCCATCTTCGGCTTTTGACTCGTACACGTGATACAGACCATCTGCTTCAAGGATACTTTTCTTTGTTGAATTATTTGACATTCTTCACTCCCCCTTGAGAACGCTTGCAAGATCGGCTCCAAGTGCTCGACGTGTTGTTATAACCAGTGCAAGGACAACCGCTGCGAATACGGATAGTGTTACGAAAGCTAATTGCGTCCACGGATACACCAATTCACGTTCAATCACCGTCGACGTTCCACCAAATATCTGGAAGATGAATCCGAAGACATCGAAGAATCCATTAAAGGAGAAAGCGACACCAATACCGAGAATAATTCCGAGTAACATCGAAACAAGAACAATCGATAGGATCTCAAACAGTACGAGGCGAATAATCTGATTTGGACTCGCACCAATCGCTTGTAGAATCGCTAATTCCTTCTGTCGCTGCGTGAGTACAAGCGATAAGAAAACGAAGGCTGATGCTACAGCAGCAATGCTAGCTACAACGAATTGTAAAGAGAGAAGACCGGGTGTTCCAAAGATGAGACCACCATCTCTCTCAACTGCTTCATGAGCAGTTTCCCAATCGTTCGTGCTCGAGACTCGAGAATCTGCTTCAATGATTGATGCAAGTGCTTTCAGCTCATCTCCACCAATACCAGGAAGATGGAAAATCCACGTTGTCGAATTGTGTCGATCCGCCTTTTCGTCTCCAACAAATGCTCTCCATGACTCCTCAGAAATAATGAGAGAGGATGCCATACTCGCACTCGGAACTCCGGGAATGTATGTATGCACACCTAAGTATCGCAACTCACTTTGAGTAGAGGTAACAACGAAATCCGCTTGTTCGAACAAGAACGGTTGGAGCAGGTCAGGGAATCGGGTGAATCGAGTACAATCCTCATTTGGAGCGGTCTCTCCGTTAGGACATGTCATTCCATCTGTACTTTCAGCAACAGTAAAGTCGAAAAGTCCGATTTTATCGGTAACATCCTCAAATGTTGCATTTTCCGGGAGGAACACTAATGAGGCAGTATCAAAGAAAACCGCATTTTCCAAATTAGCACCGGAAAAGTTCGTACCAGAAATATCGGTGTCAATGAAGAGAGATTCGCTTAGATTTGCACCAGATAAGTTTGTATCACTCAGGTCAGTGTCTATGAAATTCGTTCGTCCAAAGTCTCGATTGGAAAGATTTTGATTGGATAGGTCAGCCCCACTGAGGTCAGTATCCATGACTAAAGAGTAAGCGAAGAGAATCGCAATTCGCTCCTCTATTGATGCATTCGAATCGACAGGGACGAGATCGATATTGGTGAAATTAATGACCTCTGAGCGTGAATCACTAGCAGGTAAAACAATGTCTGCTGCATCATTACTTCGTCGACCTGACCCCCACAAATCAAGGGCATATGCTGCATCTTCACCTGCTGAGAAGGTGAGTCCATCATAGATTGATGGGTCTGATCCTTCACCAGGGATTGCTTGTTCATTCCAACGTAAAACTTCATCGCTGTTGTTCATGAGAACATAGGTCAGATAGGAGTCTCCACCTGATGTTGGGCTAAGTAATATTTGAGGGACCGTCATTGCAACAATCTCTCCATCTGGATAATATTCTGTGAGAACTGCTTCAACTTGGGATTGATTTCGAGGACCATCCATGACCATCTGTAATTCAGAGCCTACTGTCGCGTCAGCGGTTCTTTCATCCACAAGTGTTCCAGTGTAACCTTGCACTGCCGCGAGTGTTACAATCGATAACGTCAGAAGCATAATGACTGAAAGCCTATTGATTGATTCGGAAGAACCAGAACCTTTCAGTCCACGCTTGACATCCTTCAATAAGGCAGTCTTGCCGAAGATGAATTGCATAATGTAAGGTCCCTTTGCACCCAGCCAAGCCAGAAGAAGCGCACCCCCGATCCAAAGGAAAAATGGCCCAAAGATTCCGAAGAGCCCTTCGAGGAAGAAATTGGAATACAAACCGTCTTCGCTACCATTTTGCTCTAGAGCGGTATCGGTAAACGAGAGCATACCAATGCCAAACATTGTCCAATGCAGCCAACGTCGAGGAGGGCGCTTCTTGGAAATTGTGCGGACACCTTCGTCGATTTCCATTTCGATGAATTCACGTGTACGACTGCGTCCAAAGAGCAAGGCCACGCCAAGTGTTGCAAATGCTGTGAAGAGTGTTGCTGCAAATGACAATGCTGGATTTACATCGATTGTTAATTCAGAGAACACTAAGAATCCTACTGCAGAGAGGACAATCGGTACTGCGATCATTGCAAGCAAGTAACCAACAACCCAACCTGCGAATGCAATCACAGACAATTCAAGCAGGACCATTCCACTCAGCCTTTGGGTATCAGCCCCTATGACTCGCTGAATGCTGATTTCTCGCCGTCGTTGTTCAAGACTGAGGACCAAACCGTAGATCAATACTGCAATGGAGAGAACGACAATTGGGATCATGATGATGTAATCAAAGGCTTGAATTAGTCCAAGGAAAATTTGCAAAAACGTAATTGTTCCACTCACAATATCGAAGTAAAACACTTCGACTGTACCGTTTGCATATTCTTTATCGCCAACTCTCATGCCAAGATCTTCAAGCCATTCTGCGGCTTCAGTTGTTGAAGAGGATGGAATGAGAGAACGGTTTACAGTCATCGAGAGATAGATATGATCGTTATCGATGAGTAAGCGTTGTTGGTCATCAGAAAGCGTTGTCAGAGAAGCAAAGACAGGATTTGGGGGTAGTGTTGGGTTTCCAAAGTCCCATGGGTCGTAAACGCCTAGGATAGTGAGATTTTCAACTATAAATTCTTCACGGCAATAGGTTTGTTCATTTCTCTCACTGGTGATTTCTCCCGCACAATTTTCATCAGTGATGGAATCAGAACCGAGTTCAGCTGTTTGTGTAACATAGACAAAGGAGAGGGAATCAATCTTATCCCCTACATTTGCTCTTGCATCCGAAACAATGTTCGATGGAAGAATCAATCCTCGTTGTTCTTCCATTGCTTCTGGTGAAGGCCATTCGCCAAGCCCATCGATGATATTCGCACCAAATCGGTCGGCTAATTCACCGTCAAAAGCACCTGGACCCATGAATCGAATTCCACGCATTTCTGAGATAGGCGGACCCGCATCCTCAAGCTCTGGATAGTTAAACCTCATATCCTTCCACAACGGATTCGAATTTGCTTCCATTGAACGCATTTCCAAAGGCTGCGCTACAATGAAATCCTGATTGAAGAAACCGCCACCATGAATCCCTTGACGACCTAACGTCAAAGCACAGTCAGTAAATTCCACAAAGTCTGAGACAAGTTCGTCACAAACTTCCATCATTACGGTGGAATTATTCGTCCAACCCTCAGTTCCTTCTACGGGTTTTCTGTCGAATTCTATTTTAGCATCAACAGGTTCACCTTCCAGGGAAGTTGCAAGGAAAATCTGACTCAGACCAACACCATAGGAAAGGACTGTTGTGATAACAAGAGATGCAAGGAAGACTCCAGCAAAGACTGCAAGTCCACGCTCTTTATTTCTCCATGAACTGACCAACGCCATTCTGTAATTCGAAGGCAATTCTCTTACTCGATGAATAAACGTACCCAAACGTCCATTCTCTTTGATTTCGTTTGATTCAACGGTCTTTTGTTCTGTTTGTTCAGCCATAGAATCATTCCTCCTCTACACCCCAAGCACTTCGTATGTCGCTTGCGAAGGTCTTACCTTCTCGCAAGAGCAACATTCTGTCTGCTTGTGTTGCAAGATCTGGGTCGTGCGTGACCATTAGAATCGAAATTGGGTTCTCCTCATCATTGCACAATCTCTTGAACAATTCCATGATTTCTTTACCACTTGCGATGTCAAGGTTCCCTGTAGGTTCGTCTGCAAGCAAAATGGAACGCTTTCCTGCAATCGCTCGAGCGATTGCAACACGTTGTTGTTGACCGCCCGACAATTGATCGGGAATGTGATGGGTTCGATCACCAAGTCCAACTTCAGTTAGAGCAGCAACTGCACGCTCTTCGGCTTCGTCACTTTTGTACCCACACAATTCAAGAGCCATCGCAACATTGTCTTTCGCCGATAGCGAAGGGACGAGATGAAAGTCTTGGAAAATCCATCCAACTCCCTTTCGTCGAATATCAACAACATCAGAAGGCTTTTGTCGCCCGTACGTGCGACCTTCGAGATCGATTTCCCCACTATCTGCGGAAAGGAGACCTCCGATGATATTCAATAACGTTGATTTTCCACAACCAGACGGCCCCATTAATGCAACCATCTCACCTTTTGTGATGGTCATATCCACTCCTTTGAGAACTTCTAACTTGTTTGAACCAGAACCAAAACTCTTGGTCAAATCGTTTACTGTCAGCATAATGTTCCCTTCAACGTGCACATAATATACTCTTCTAGGGAATGCCTGTTTCCTTTAGTAGATTTGTATCTATCAAAGAATTTCAATTCAAGCGTTAATCCGACGACTTCAAAAGAGGAAAGGTTCAGCATTTGATATGAGCGAAAAGACTGCCCTCATCACGGGAATCACCGGCCAAGACGGTTCTTACCTCGCAGAATTACTACTAGAGAAGGGATATATCGTCTACGGATTGGTCCGTAGAGTCTCTCAACCAAGTCTAGGACGTAACCTCATCAACCACTTGATGAGTAACGATAATTTTCATCTCCTCAACGGAGATCTTGCTGACCAGAACTCTATTGACAACGCAGTTCATCAAGTGAAGCCTGATGAATT
>QQSG01000096.1:8431-9652 GCA_003602665.1 Candidatus Poseidoniales archaeon | reverse complement strand
CTTGGAGCGCTTCGATGTCTTGAAGCAATTCGCAAGCATTCACCTGACTGTAGGTTTTACCAGGCAGGTTCAAGCGAACAATATGGAAAAGTACGGGAAGTTCCTCAATCTGAAGAAACACCGTTCCACCCTCGTTCTCCGTATGGATGTGCAAAGGTTATGGCGTTTGAAATCACTCGAAACTATCGAGAATCGTACAACATGTTTGCTTGTACAGGAATTCTATTCAACCACGAAAGCCCACGACGTGGTCTTGAGTTCGTAACCCGTAAGGTAACGATGATGGTTGCTCGCATCAAGCATGGATTCGATGAGTGCCTCTACATTGGAAACGTTGAATCAAAGCGCGACTGGGGATTCGCTGGTGATTACGTTGAGATGCAATGGAAGATGCTACAGCAAGACAAACCAGATGATTATGTCATTGCTACAGGAAGGACCCACAGCATTCGAGATATGATTTCTCTTGCGTTCTCACACATCGGAATGGACCTTACATGGTCAGGAGAAGGTGCAGACACAATCGCTACAGATCAATCCGGCGTCGTTCGTGTCCGTACGAACCCGAAATTCTTCCGTCCTGCTGAAGTAGATCTTCTCATCGGAGATCCAACTTATGCTAAAGAAAAGTTGGGTTGGGAAACCAAAACAACCTTCGAAGAATTAGTTCAAATGATGGTAGAATCTGACTTGAAGATTGTTCAAGAAGCTGTTGACGGAGGCTATGCTCCACCAACACCTCCTGAATGACCGGCACGCTTCCTCATCAATCGATGAAAGAGTGGTGGAATCAACGATATCCAGAACATTTGATAATAGCCTCCAGGTAACTGAGGCGATTCATCATGTGGCTTGAGTCGCTCGTAGGGCGTACTTGATCGAAGATGATGAGCCGCATGAAGTGTCAGATTCATCAGCGTGTATTTTGACCAACGACTTCGACTTTCCCAAGCATGACTGGCATTAGGACGCTCGTCTTGTCCACGAAGTAACCCGTGATGTTGGATGTAATTCACAAATTCAAGAAGGTAGATTGCAACGAGTGCTTGACCAAGGAAAGCGACGAGATAATCCATACCCCAAACAAATAATCCAATCAACAATATAATCTCTAAAGCTACGGAAATTGAGGTATCTTTGGGCCTTATTCTAAACGCATTTCTCAATTGGAGGGGAATGGTTCTCAAGAAATGTGCATAGATACTTCTTCCCCATGGAGAA
>QQSG01000096.1:5966-8377 GCA_003602665.1 Candidatus Poseidoniales archaeon | reverse complement strand
ACAGTAAAGTGAAGATAAAGAACTGAAAAAAGGTCGAGTCGACCCAACCACCAACTGAAGGACTTCGGCTTTCGATGACCGAGTTCATGAGCGGCTACGACGCCCGCTGCCCCTGTTGCAAGACCTGCTGACAAAATTGGAACGACGATGGAGATAGATCCTATTCCGTCCCAAATTCTGAAGAGCAAAGCCAGTACAACAAGTGGAACAAGGATGCCGTGAAGATGTACAATAATGTCATGACCCGTTCCTTCTTGCTCAACGTCATGAATCGTCGTTGATCCTGCAAGAGTGTCAAGCAGTGGATAGATACCTAACAAGAGAACTATCGGCAGAAGCATCCACCAACCACCGAGCCAAAAACCGATGATGGCAGAGAGCGGTGTGGCCAAGCCTACAAGATGTGGCGCCCAATTGCTCATGGAACGACTTGAACCCAATCATTCAAGAGAGTTGCCGTTGATTCACGATCGACGAACACTGGAAAGAATCTTATTCATCCAACTCGGTAAAAATCGAATTCCATTGCGGTATTCGAGGTTATCAATTGCGTTTTCAATATATCTGTCTAAATTTGCATCCATTATTTATTCCTCCATTTTGGTAGGTATTCCACGGGTATCTACTGGAGCTCTGTAGTAGGCAACTGCACGAGCATAACGTTCTAGGAAACTGGAAAAAATCCCGTTCCTATACCTTTGGCTGTCCATCGTTTGATCTACGTAGGTCTCGAGTTCGATATCCATTGTTGTCCCTGTATTGAAGTAGGCGCCCGACCTATTCAAAGCAGAGGTGAAAAAGCCAACACATAGGTGTTATTTATACATTAGATGTTTTCATTAACACCTTTTACGTCTCGTCTTATTCCTTTGTAAGCATTCATGTTGATCAACGACTCTCCAAAGTCCCGTGCATAGGCGCAAAGCCTTCGGATTGATTCTGAAACAGAGAGCTCAACAAGCATCCAAGAATGCTTTTTTTCATTTTGAAAGAGATTTCTTTCGTGGTCTTGCAAATCATTTTGAATCTTTTTCAAATCAGTTCGTGCTTCCTCAATTCTCTTTGCATCCCGAATGCGAATGTTGATCATTAATTCTTTGAGGGCATTCTGCCATTCTCCTAACTTGTTTATTGATGAATGGTTTTCTTTAAATCCCAATTCGGAAGAATGTTCATGCACATTTTTTCCAATCAATACGGCGTGATCCATCATCCGTTCTAGTGAACGTGCGAGATTTCCAGATTCAAGTGATTGAATTCGCGTCATATTCAGTTTTGTTGCAATGGAATAGTTATCGACGAGTAATCGTACCTGCCGTTCAATTAAGTGAAGCAGGGCATCAACCTCACTTTCTCGTTCTTCAAGATCATCGAGGAATGTAGGATCATCGCCATCAAACACACTCATTATGTCCCGTATTGAACTTGACAATTGGAGATACATTCGATTAAGACTCGAGGTGATTGGCATGTCACCTGTATTGAGGAGGCAACGTAATTCGAACATGTGTTCTTCTTCTGCATAAAGTTCGAATCCACGTGTTGCTCGAAGAAATCTTCTAATTTGTTGACTTATTTTCCTTTTCTCTTTGGAATTATGTCGAATGCGAATAATATCTGCACCTGCGATGTATGCTCCCATGAGATGGTCGAAGAGACTTTCATCAGGGAGATGTTCTAGGTCAAAACTGATGGTTCTTAGAGTCCTTTTCTCTTGTTCCAATGGAGTTAATCGCAAGGCTCCGCTTGGCCTCCAATCGATTTTAATTGAGTCACTTGTTCCAAGATGTTGTTTCGTAACCCATTGCTTAGGAAGGCTCAACGTGAAGGTACCTCCCCCAGTTGACTGGATTTTTCGAATTGAGGTGTCTCCGGGTCCGGATGCCATGGTATCAATGAATCCTCACAATAGACCTATATAGAATATATGGAGTTGTGAATATATACCCATTTCTATTAGGCCTGCACATGGAACCCATCACAATTGTCGTGATTTGCTTAGCGTTAGTCGTTTGTGCCTACATGGCATGGAACATCGGTGCGAATGATGTCGCAAATGCGATGGGTACATCTGTTGGGTCTCGTGCATTGACACTCAAGCAAGCGGTCATTATCGCAGCTATCTTTGAATTCGCAGGAGCTTTCTTTGCGGGTGATGCGGTCACTGATACGGTTCGTAAAGGCATTCTCGTCATTGATTTCGATCAAGAAGGTGGCGTCAGTCAAAAGATTTCGCAAGATATCGCATTTGGGTTCATTGCCGCAATGATGGCTGCAGCGACATGGCTTACCATCGCTACACGATTTGGACTTCCTGTATCCACAACTCACTCGATTATCGGAGGAATCATTGGTGTCGGTTTGGTTCTGGAAGTTGACCACGAAACAGACTACATCAACTGGGAGAAGGT
>QQSG01000096.1:3711-5914 GCA_003602665.1 Candidatus Poseidoniales archaeon | reverse complement strand
GCGTTCTTCTCCTTCTACATCATCAAGAAACTCATCTTGGATTCTAATAATCCAGAGGAACGTTCCCTATGGTTAGCCCCAATTCTCGCCTTCCCAACGTTCTTTGTTTTGGGACTTGCTCTGCAATTCAAAGCACTGAAAGGATTCTTCTCAAGGGCAGATAAAAATGAATGGATTGATGACAAAGCGGACTGGCTACCTGCAAAAGAAAACGGGGTTTGGGATCCGTTTGCAGAGGCTGCATGGCTTCCAATCAACTCCCTTATGCTCGCTGCAGTCATTGGTGCAATCGCATCCTTCTGCCTTTTTCTTATCCTCAAGAGAATCGATATCAAAGAAGAGAGCAATGGTTTCCGTGGCGTAGAACGTATCTTCGTTTGGCTCCAGATCATCACAGCAGCATACGTAGCGTTCGCACACGGTGCAAACGATCGTTCCAATGCAATTGGACCTATGGCGGCAGTATGGCAAGTTCTTTCCCAGGATGGCGGTCAATTGATGGAATCTGCTGACATCCCTCTTTGGCTTGTTCTTCTCGGTTCCGCAGGTATTGCGATCGGTGTTATGACATGGGGTTGGAGAGTCATGGAAACAATTGGAAAGAAGATTACAGACATCACTCCAACACGTGGTTTCGCTGCTGAATTCGGAGCTGCAACAACGATTCTCATCTTTTCTATGCCCTTCCTTGCAGTTCCAGTATCGACAACACACACCCTGGTTGGTGCCGTTGTAGGTGTAGGATTAGCAGGTGGAGCAAAAGCAGTAGACTTCAGAGTCTTTGGAAAGATTGCAGCCTCTTGGGTTGCGAGTGTTCCAGTCGCCGCTTTCGGTGCTGCAACAATTTACATCGCATCGGGTGGAGATAATCTCAAGATGATTATTCTTCTTCCAATTGCCTTCATGACCGTAGGATACGCTATGTGGAAATCTCGAGACAATGAGATTTATGTCGAGGATGCACTTTCAGATGTTGGAGGTTCAAAGGCAGATGGGCCAACTCCATTCGATCTATTCCATAAGCACGCAGAGGCAGTCGAAGTCACTGTTGAGAAGATGGTTGCTGCTGTCAAGAAGGCTTGTGCTGGTGAAGATGCAAGTCAAGAGATTGAAGAGACAGTTGAATCAGAATTTGCTGCAGACAAGATTAAGTCTGAGATTCGTGAACTCGCAAGTCAAGACCTGCGATTTGGTATCGCTGCTGACTCGGATTCATTCCTTCACATGGTAAGCCGCCAAGACAGAATTGCAGATTATGCACAGAACGTAGCAGAACAACTCTCCTTCCGCTCACTCATTGAAGATGATACTGCTCGAGAAAATTTGGTTGAGATGGCTGAAGTTGTTTCCAAGACAGTTGCCAAGTACGAAGATCTGATTGAGGCACTACGCCAATACCATATCAGTGGTAGAACCAAGGCTGGAGTTGATGAAGTCTACGCATTGATTCGTGAAGTCAATCTCGTTGAACACGAAGCAGACGGTGTTGAAGCAAATGCTGCAGCATATGTCTTCACCAACGGTGATGATGAGCCATTGGCTGCTATGCATATGTATCGTGTCTTGCAACGACTTGATGATGTTGCAAATGCTGCAGAGAAGGCTGCAAATGCGCTCTTACCATTGCTTCGTCGATGACCGTTTTCTTCAAGTGAGAAGAAGATGAGGCTTGCCCATCCGAGCCGTTCTCAATCGAGGCAACTCAATCGAAGAATCCGGCTCTAGGAGTAATCGACATGGGTATGGATCCAGGATTGAAAGCCAAACTGCAAAAGCAACGCTACCACATTGTTGGAGAGCATGGTGGCGTAAAGACATGCCATTGGACAAAAGAATCGCTTCTACGTGATCGTGCCTGCTACAAAGGGACGTTCTATGGAGTAAAGAGCCATACATGCATGCAGATGTCTCCTGTTGTTGACCAATGCAATCTTGCCTGCACATATTGCTGGCGAGAGCCACACATGGATACGCTTGAGTTAACGGACCAAGATCCTCTTGAACTCCTTTACGAAAGTGTCCGAGCACAACGCCGATTGCTCTCAGGATTTGGTGGAAATGACAAGGTTACTCCTGAAAAATTCAAGGAGGCTCAAGATCCGAAGCACGTGGCAATTTCACTCAATGGTGAACCAACTCTTTACACCAAACTTGGCGAATACATGGATTTGTGTCACAAGCATGGAATGACGACAATGCTCGT
>QQSG01000096.1:0-3692 GCA_003602665.1 Candidatus Poseidoniales archaeon | reverse complement strand
AAAGTCTTAGAAAATTTAGATACGCTTCCGACTCAACTCTACGTATCGGTTGATGCCCCCAATAAGCAAGTATTCGATGAAGTATGTCGACCAAAATGGGGTAATGGAGCGTGGAATCAATTTGAGAAAACCATCGATTTACTCCCTAGCCTCGACACTCGAATCGTATGCCGACATACCATGATGAAAGGGATCAATATGTCTTCTGAACACATCAAACAATTTGCAGCTCTTGACAATCGTGCAGACCCTGATTGGATTGAGGCCAAGGGCTACGTGTACGTCGGTCATAGTAGAGAGAATCTCTCTATGGAGAACATGCCAAGTCACGAAGATATTCTCAACTTTTCAAACGAACTTGCACCACAGGTTGATCGTCGGGTTCTATCAGAAAGTCGTCCAAGTCGAGTGGCCCTCATTGGTCGAGAGATTGTTCCCATCCCTCTTCCTGACCCCGAGATGTTTTTCCCTGAAGATTTGGGCATTGCACCACCAACCAAAAAACTCCCATTGATTCAAAATTAGATTTTTCTTCATAAAGAGTCGACGTTGAAGTTGTCATGGAACAACAGGGGAACCCGAATATATTGCTCGTAGGTGTTGGTGGAATTGGTGGATTAACCATCGAACTTCTCGCTCCAGCACTTGAACGAATTCAGAGGACATGCACAATCACTCTCATGGACGGAGATATTGTCGAGGCCACAAATCTTGGTCATCAACGATTTACAAACTCCGATATTGGCAAGCCGAAGACAGAAGTTCTTGCTCAAAAATTTACAGATTTTAAATTCGTAACATGTCATTCCGTCCCAGAGAATCTGAGAACTGCAGAGCAACTTGAAGACTATGACTTCATTCTCATAGGCGTAGATCGACCTCTTCCACGTCGATTGGTTCACGCTTCCAAGATCCCATGGATTGACATGAGGTCTACTGGAGACGGTCATGTTTACTTCACAAGTGAATCAGATGCTGAATTAGTGAAAATGATGACACCAGACCACGAACCAGCGAGTTGCCAAATTAAGGGAGCGCTCGAAGCAGGGAACATTCAGTTTGGTTACGTTAATGCTGCTGCCGCTGGCGCTACATGGCTTATCGGCCAATTACGAAATCAACCTGGCTTGAAAGAACGGATGGGTAGCATCATGTTTGGTGAACTTAAATTCCCAGAGGTGAGCGCTTGATCCCTGTCACGAAACTTGAGGAAATGGGTTTGACATTCGAGCATTGGATGGCTGCTTGCCTACAAGCCGAGGCGAAAGGGGTTGAAACTGAGGAACTGCTCTTGGTACAAAGGCGAGCTGCAGAGCATGGCCGATGGGATTTGGTCTACAACCTTTCATTGATTGCAGGACTTGAAACATCTGTTCTCATCGATGCGAATGGAGCAATCCAAATCGATTGGGGATCACCTGGGAGAGTTCCATTGCGCCCGCCTGTAGGCATGATGGCTCCGTTCCGTTTATGGGTTCACACACATCCTGGGTTCCATGCTTATTGGAGTTCAACCGATCGAAACAGTCTCGCTGTAGCGCAAGGTATTCTTGACCGTGCTCTTGTCTTAGGAGCCCCTGGCGTTAAAGAAAGTTGTAACATGAAAGAAGACGATTCTGCAAAACGACTCGGTGCTATTGGCCCGCTTTCATCATGGACTGACCAGGAAATTGTTACTTGGGACCACTGGCTTGAATTAGACAAAAAAATGAAAATGGAGGTGATGGCTTGAGTTCAAACGTACGTCCGCCAAAGGATGATGAAGAAAAAATAAAAGCACAAATTGCTATTCTTCAAGGCAAGGCAAAACCCCTGAAAGAGGTGGTTGCGGATCTTCTCGGTGAAGAACCTGAGCAAGCACTCGTTGATGCTGTTGAGAACAATCTTCTTCTCGCTCAAGAACAAGGTGAATCCATTGATCTATCAGCGATTCTCAAATCGATTCAATCGATGAGTGACAAATGGGCTTAGGCATTCTTGTAAGTTGCCCTACGTCCTTCGATAAGAGCGCTCAGTCCTTCCAGTGCATCTTCTGTAGAGAAGATTTGATTCAGTCCATCAAGTTCCATTTCAAGTCCTTTTGATAGGGTGGTTGATCCTGTTGCATCAATACGAGCACTGGCCATTGCAAGTCCAATCGGTGCAGTGAATTTGAGTGATTTCAGTTGGCGTGCAACTGTTTTGTCCTCAACATCAAATCCTTCCGGACATCCCCCTGCGAGCAATGTTGCCATGTTTTCATCTGCATAGAATTTCTTAGCAAACTGTACGACTGGACTGCTTCCGTTTGAAGGAGTCCCTGGGTATTTGTTCGCTGGTTTACCAGTTGAATGGATTGTTTGAATGGTTGCATTTACGTCGTTAACATCAACCAAATGAGTGACAAGTCCAACATCGGTTGCAGTCTGAGCGTTCATGAAGTTCCCGGCAAGAACTGCCCATCGACCAATCTCTCTTCCTGCAATGCGAGCAGGTCGTTGTGTTCCACCGAGAGCTGGATAAATTCCGATACTCGTCTCCGGGAATCGAAATTGAGTTCTTCTCGTACCAATACGGAAATCACAAGCAAGTGCAAGTTCAAGTCCGCCACCAAGAGCCAATCCAGTGGTGAGCGCTACCGTAGTCTTCGTTGAATCTTCTAATGCTGACAAGAGCACATGCCCATTCTCAGTAAAGACTTGAATGTCTGGGATCGAATCTGAACGGATTTTATCGACAAAGAATTTGACATCCGCTCCTGCAACGAAGGCTTTTCCTGCTCCATCAAGGACAATTGTTGTCACTGCATCGTCTGCATTAGCAGTCTGAACTGCTTTTGTCAATTGTTCAACAACGACTTCATTCAGGGCGTTCATCGCTTCTGGACGATTGATAGTAATGGTTGCAATTCCGTCTTCTGTGTGGAGATCCACATAAGAAAAGTCCCAATTGGAGGTTTGTTGCTCAAAGAATTCCGGAAGATTCCATGTATCTCCTGTAAGTTGTTGATATGCTAAAGCCATACGGTATGCCTCATCAACGCCGAGACGATTCATCAGTTCGAATGGACCCTTAGCCCATCGTAGTCCAACTTTAGCACCTCTGTCAACATCTTCCATCAAACAAATGTCTTCATCGACAATTTGTGCAGCAACACCAAATACAACACCGAGTAGACGCTCAGAGACAATCGTATACTGTTCTTCGTTGTAGGAATCCTCGTCTTCAATAGGCCACATTGCATTGTTTGCAACAAGATCTCTAAGATTCTGTGCACCAACATATCGTGGCGTATTCAACTGCTCAGCAAGGTAATCTGTAGAATGGAGCGCAATCGGAGGACCTGTTAGATTCATCAATCCAAATGGACCTAATCCTATGCGGAATGCCTTACGAGAAATGGCATCGATTTGAGCTGCATTCGCAACGCCTTCCTCAAGAAGAAGGCATGCTTCGTTGAGCCAAGGAACGAAGAAACGGTTGACAACAAATCCTGGTCTGTCCTTGCAAACGATGACGACTTTTCCGAGTGTTCTGCAGTATTGAACGGTTCGGTCGAGAGTCTCCTTGGAAGTTGTTTCAGCAGGAATGACTTCGATAAGTCTGTTCTTGGCTGGATGATAAAAGAAATGCAAACCAACAAATCGATCCGGTCGTCCAGTCGCTTCAGCAAGAGCATTAACTGACAAAGATGAGGTATTGGATGCAAGAAT
>QQSG01000095.1:12270-17325 GCA_003602665.1 Candidatus Poseidoniales archaeon | reverse complement strand
GCAAACAGAATCAAGCCATCATATTCAATAATCTCACGAACTGGGAAAGAAAGTGTATCCCATGAGCCTAGTTTTGTCCCGCTTGGGCTGTAGACTTCAAGGCCGATTTCTCCCCAAGAAATCCATGTATGCCCAGTCGATGAATTGAATGCTGTAACCCGGTCAACTGAACCCTCGGGTAAAACAGACGTATTCCACGTTTGAGACACTAAGTCGTATTGAGCGATACCTCCGCTCCCTTCCTGATTCCACCATTGTCCAGATACAACGCTTGCAAGAAGCGTGTCCCCAACAATGGTCATGCCGACCATATCGCCACCATTCTCGTTGACTTCTGCACCGGCATCAAGCGGTGTGATAGCAGTGAAGTTCCCTACATCAATTCCGTAGACACTATCGCTTGAAACTCCTTGATGGTAATACATTGTGTATCCGTACATTGTCAAATCATATGGATCGCCGTTACCTACGTAAAGACTGTTTGAAACTTCGATGTCATAGACTTCAGCACCTGTTGTTGTATTTATCAACTGAAAACCGTCTTCTCCGCCGATCCAGATAAGGCCTGGTCGAATATCTTCAATCATGCCTGTGACAAACTGATTTCCATTGTCTAGGACGTTGCTTGTGGTCCACGTTGTAAGCCATTGGCTGTTTGCTATGTCCCATCGAGCTATACCCACTCCATTGAGTCCGATGTAAGCAATATCGTCGATGATTTCTACGATTGCATTATCGGTTTGTGACCCAGCATCCCATTCTCCAACAACGCTGAAGGATGACTTTTCGATGAGTCCAACGCCAGAGAAGGTTCCACCAAACACGGTTGTACTGTTGACGCCAACTGTGTATGTAGCCCAATTTGGCATACCATCGTAGACATTGAGGCAGTCAGCAATGTTTCCTGAGAGGTCGTACTTGCATACGCCTATGTTTGTACCAGACCACATTGCATTTCCATCAAGCACGTAATCGAAATGTTGCGAAGGCCGTTTTGTCCAATCACTGCGCGGTCCGATGGTTGTTTCACTAACTGAGAACCCATCCCAGATGTAGCCAGCAATATTGGTTCCAATCCACAAATCGTTTCCGCTTGCTTGGAGGGCATAGATCGTGTTTGTTTGCATGTTCGTCGTATCAGAATTAAGGGGAGTCAATATTTCTCCAGTTAGAATATTCTTTCGAGCAACACCGTATCCAGACAAGCCCATGTGAACAATGTCTCCAATGACTGCCACAGGGGCATTGTCAACACCGTTGACGCCGGTCGATCCCCAAGGGGCAAGGAACGTATCGTTACTGATATCGTATCTTAGCAATCCATCTTGTGTTGTGATGTAGCATACGTCTGCATAGATTGCAAGTTGCCCAGTTGTTACTCCAGACCTTAGGAGTGTTGCAGAGCCTATGGCCGTTGCATCGGCATCAATTCTGTACACTCCGTTGAGTTGAGTGACGATGATGTTGCATCCAATCGAATCTCCGCAATCGCCTGCAGCCGCAATATCGAGAACGTAATTGTCGGAAGCATCTGTCGAAGAACTAGGAGGGACATTTGCTCGAATAGTGCCGTTTTCGATGAGGAAGACACCGTCATCAACGGTTCCAGCAAGGATGGTATCTCCTGCTCGGCCAAGAGCAGTGATCTTGTCTCCTAAGTCAATAGAGGTTAACCAGAGAGAGTTTGTGATATCGAATCTATCGAGCTGTTCAGAGTTAAATCCTGCAACATAGAGAATTCCATTATGTTCGACTGCATCACTCATTTCAGGTCCAGATGGGCCACTTGCAATGACAATTTCTCGTTGTACTGTGCTTTGCATTGTGGCATCGATGAGTACGAGCCTGCTGCCATCGAGCATGGCGTGCATCATTGAAGAAGGAGCACGAGCGCCGTTAGGTGACCATGGCATCATCATGCCGACTGAATTTTCTGATAGATTCATTTGGCTCAAATCGATTGAAGAACCGAAAACACCAGTGGAAAGATCGTAGCGATGGAGTTTGCTTCCACTCATAATGTGAAGAGTATCCTGGAAAGCTTGTGCCCCTGATACCGTATTGGAGTCGAGCCAGTTTCCGTCATTCCATGTTGCAAGCCAAAAGCCTGAGTTCCAGTTGAATCGAGCGAGCCCGTTATCGGGAGAGGAAAAGAGAAGTTGATTTCCAGCACTTGTTATTTCTGAAACCGTATCACTGTGGAGAACGTTTCCAGAATTCCAGGAGGAGAGTGCTTGATTGGTGTTGAGATCATATCGATTTACACCGTTGTCTGTGGCTATGTACAGGATATTGTTTTCTTCGTGCAAATCATTGACGACACTGGATGTGGAAGAAGAAAGAAGCAGGTTCCAACTTGAAGAAGTTGAATCAAATGAATACAAATCTCCACCTGTATTTGCTGCGTAAATACCTGAGGTTAGAACTTCAAATGCTCCTATGTCTCCTGCAGGGAATGATGGTAGACCAGCCCCTACTGTTCCATCTGTTTGTGAAATCATTCTAAACTCTGAAGGTTCTGAAAAAGCCACGTGAAGGTTACCATTTGGTCCAATGGCAATATCAGCAATCGCTCCAAGTGATGAATCAGGCTCTAATTCAACAAAATCATAAAAGTCGATAATCGCAGGGTCGTTCGCAGCATCGAAGACGAGGATTGTACTACCGGTTGCAAGGTATAATTGCCCATCAACAGGATGCTGAGCATATGATGTAACTGGAATCGTTAACGGAGTGAACGAAGTTACCGGATCGACTGGAGCGAGGGCTTCAAAGGCAAGTTCAGTGATTGTCGCATCTGACGGCAATGTCCATCCTGCACCTGTTGCACTATTTGGCGAAAGTCGATCTGTGTATGGGTTTGCTCCATCAAAGGAATCAGCGGCGCCGAGAATACCTTGTCCCCTCCAATCGAAAAGGTTGACACCTATGTCGTTGGCTACGAGAAGCGGTTGATCGATCATTAACCCGTCGGATCCATTGACATGGATTTGGAGTGAAGCGTTAGAAATTTCTGCACCAGGAGCGAACTCAAGTATCCAATCTGCGGTTGCTTGGCTGCTGAGGATTGGGTCTGCACCAATCGTGGCATTGAGTTGAACCCAACCGGTATCATTACTGCCAGAAAGAGGCCATGAGATGACATCTTGGGTTTCATGAGCAGATGCCATCGGAACAGCGGCAAGTGCCAGAGACCACGATGATAGCAACATCAATGCAGTCAGAAACATTGCTCGACGCGAGCGAGATGATTGCATATGGGCTTCGCTCATGAAATTGAATGCGTTCTTTTCACTATTTGAATGCGGTGTTTGTTTGACAGAACAATGCTTCACTCTAAATCAGAGAGTTCGCCGTCTTTTTGTACTTGTAACAATCGAATTGTGGATGTTCTACCACTGATTGCTTGAGGTGAACCTGAAATAGCAACAATCTTCGCATTTGGCTTGATTTTTTTCTGTTCGTATAATAATCGAACAGCCTCTGCAACAGTCGATCTTGCCCTCGTCTTTTCTTCGACAAGCAATCCTTCAACACCCGGCAAGATAGTTGTTCTACGAGCAGCTCGAATTCGATTCGTCATTGCATATATCGGAATTCGTGGCCGATATGCAGCCATTAAGCGAGCGGCATTCCCATGTTCGGTTGCAACTATCAGGTGATTTGCGTTTGTCTCTCTTGCGATATCGACGGCTGCACCAGCAATGACACGGGTGGAAACATANGCGGCAAGGGCGGGAGGTTCGGGTAAATCTGCTGTTGAAGCATCAACAGTTTCAGCAATGCGCGCCATTGTTTCAACCGCTTTGACTGGATGCTGGCCTCCTGCGGTTTCTCCAGAGAGCATAACGGCGCTTACGTGTTGACGAATGGCTGTGGCGACATCCGTTACCTCAGCCCGAGTAGGTCGTGCATGATTGACCATACTTTCGAGCATCTGGGTTGCAACAACAACAGGCGTTCCTCTTTCGAGGCATGCAGAAACGATTCTCTCCTGAGCCGCAGGAACTTCTTCAAGGGGTATCTCAACACCCAAATCTCCTCTCGCAACCATAACAACATCAGCAGATTCGACGATTTCATTCAGCTGTTCGAGAGCCGCAGGATGTTCTATCTTAGCAACAATCCATGTGTGCACACCAGCCTCCTTGATTCGCTCACGTGCTGGTGTAAGATCACTAGCACTACGGACATAAGACACGGCAACAAAATCAACATTTTGAGAGAGAGCATGTTCTAGACAATCGAGATCATGAGGTCCGACAGCAGGGAGTTTGACCAATGTTCTTGGAACATTTATTCCCTTTCTCTCTGTTAAGATACCGCCGTCCTCAACACGGCACCGAACAACTTCTCCGATATGTTCAGGAGCAGATAGGACCTCTAATCGAATCAATCCATCTGACAGGAGAACCGGATCGCCTACGCGTAGATCTTTGGATAAACCGTCCCATTCAACAGGCAATGTTTTCACAGGTTCGCCAAGAATTGTATTTGCTTGCGTGGGCAAGCCCTCTGAGACACCACAATGGAGGTCGACAAGTTCTCCTCTTTCCAGGACGACTTCGCCTTCGAAGGTACCCAGTCGTAGTTTAGGTCCTGGAAGATCGGCTAAAAGTCCGACATACTTCCCAGCCTCTGATTCTGCTGAACGAATGTTCTGTATTGTTTGCTCTTTGCCCTTGAAATCACCATGAGAATAATTGAGTCGAGCAATATCCATGCCCCCTTCAATCATCTGTTTTAACGTCTCAACGCCGTTACTTGCTGGGCCGATTGTTGCGATGATTCTCGAACGCATGTTCTCTCCTCAGTCCTCAACAAGAGCAACCAACCCATAGTCCTTACAATCGTTGGTTCACCAAAACGAGTTACAGAAACCCTCCTTCGAGACCAATCAAGGAACAATGCTCAAACCATTGATGCTACCAAGAGAGGTTTAGGGGATAGAAACATGAAGAAAAAAAGAGACGAAATTCTCCGTCGTGAAGCACTCGAGTATCACGAAAAAGAACCTCGTGGAAAAATCAAGGTGGTGCCAACAAAACCACACGC
>QQSG01000095.1:11472-12188 GCA_003602665.1 Candidatus Poseidoniales archaeon | reverse complement strand
TATCGCTATACCTCAAAAGGTAACTTAGTTGCAGTTATTTCAAACGGAACCGCTGTACTAGGCCTTGGAAATATTGGCGCTTTGGCCAGTAAGCCCGTCATGGAAGGAAAAGGCCTTCTTTTGAAGACATTTGCGGACATTGATGTGTTCGATATCGAGGTTGATACGACAGATCCGGAGGAATTTATTTCGACAGTTGTCAACATTTCCAAAACCTTTGGAGGGATTAATCTTGAAGACATCAAGGCGCCAGAATGTTTTGAAATTGAACGTAGAATTGCGGAAGCAACAGACATTCCAGTCATGCATGATGACCAACACGGAACAGCTATCATTTCGGGTGCTGCCTTATTGAATGCTGTAGAATTACAAGAAAAGGAATTGGGTACAATCAATGTCGTTGTCCTCGGGGCTGGAGCATCAGCGTTTGCCTGTGCAGAGCATTATGTTGCTCTTGGCGTGAAGCGTTCCAACATCAAGATGGTAGATTCACAAGGAATCATCACAACCAGTCGTCTTGACAAAGGAGAACTCAATGAGTACAAGGCGAAATTCGCAGTCGATTGTCCGGACGGTCCTTTGGCTGAGGCCATGAACGATGCTGACGTACTTCTCGGTCTTTCTAAAGGTGGACTTGTTACAAAAGAAATGATTGCTTCTATGGCAGCCAATCCAATTGTATTCGCCCTAGCGAACCCAACTCCGGAGATTCTTCC
>QQSG01000095.1:10443-11111 GCA_003602665.1 Candidatus Poseidoniales archaeon | reverse complement strand
CAAAGTTACAGGGAATCCCTCGAGGCGCGATTAGGAATGACGTATTCAATCATGCGCAGTGTCATCAATCAGGTTCGACGAAGAAACAAGAGAATCGTCTTCCCTGAAGGAGACAATGAGAAGGTTATTCGAGCTGCTGCTCAACTTGTTGAGCAGAAGATATGCAAACCGATTTTACTCGGTCCTAAAGATCGAATTGCCAGAATGATGGAGGAAATGCATTTTGATTTCGAATACGAAGTCTATGACCCTCGTACGGACGAGCGAAGGAAAGGAATCTACGCAGAGAAGTTGTTTGATCGAAGACAGCGCAAGGGTGTTACAAGAGTCGATGCAGCTCGTCTTCTCAAGAGCCGGCCATACTTTGCAAGTCAGATGGTTGAATTTGGGGATGCAGATGGGTTCGTTGGCGGTGTCAGCCGAAATTACAGCGATGTTCTACGTCCAGTTTTGGAAACAATCGGCCCTGCTGATGATGCTCATTGCCTGATTGGTTGCTATATGGTGACCATCAAAGGACGTCTTCTCTTCCTTGCAGATGCAACAGTGAATGTCTATCCTGATAGCCGCACACTTGCAGAAATTGCCGTTCAAACAGCAAAAGTCGCCCGAAGATTTGGTGTAAGCCCAAAGGTTGCAATGCTTTCGTTCTCTAACTTTGGAAGCAC
>QQSG01000095.1:8067-10436 GCA_003602665.1 Candidatus Poseidoniales archaeon | reverse complement strand
CAGCGAAGTGATCGCATAGAAGAGGCGGTTGAAATGGCCAGAATTCTCGATCCTACACTTGTAATTGACGGGCCAATGCAAGCCGATACTGCTCTTGATCCAACGGTTCAGCAAGAATATCCATTCATGGAATTTACAGGCCCAGCGAACATTCTGGTACTTCCAAACCTTGCTTCAGCAAATATCGTTTACAAGATGCTTGAACAACTCGCTGATGCTGAAATGACGGGGCCAATTCTTGAAGGAATGAAAAATCCTGTTCAACTTGTTGCTCGTCAAGACGGTGTTCGCCATATTGTTAACATGACTGCAATCTGTGTTGCTGATGCTATGCGTAAGGATTCTTATTGGGAAACATTAGCCCATGAGTCCCCCGATTCTTGAATGACTCCTTCCTCATAGGAAATTGTTGGTCTTCTCGGCCTCCATATTGCGCCAGTCACAAATCCTGCAACGAGTCCTCCGAACAGAAGATTCGGCCAACCATCGAGTGCATACGTGTCGAAACCACGAAGAATAGGAATGAGGAAAGACGGAATAATTCCAAGCAATGTTGTCCACAATAGTTCCGTTCGGAAATTACCCCAAGAATCTGCAGTTTTAGGGACCCTTCTTGGCGGAGATTCGCGTACAGGAGATATGACAAATCGTACAACTGTGTTGGTAAGTGACCGATCGACGGGAATGTTTGAGGTTGCAAAAACACCTTTCCGCTTTGGATGCATTTCTACTGCTAATCGGTGATACTGCAACGGGCCAGCGGTTTCAATTGGACGGACTCGCCCATCCATCATAGCACCGCGATGGTTAGCAGCAGCTGCATCGCCTAATATTTCGACAACACCAGAATCGAGATTAATTTCATCACGAGCATGACGCCATTCTGGGAAGGACGGTGGGCGAACCTCCCAGTTACCAGGTAATGAATCGAAGTCAAATTGTTCTTCAATCTGTTTGCGTATGGCCTCTATCTCGCTCCCAATGAGACCAATCATAGGTTCAGCAGAATTTTCCACTTCCTCGTTTTCTCCAAGCAAACGAGCGACTTGTCTCCTTGTGATAGGGTTCTCAAGAATATAATAATCAGGGAGTTGAACCTCATACCGAGGCCTTTGACTTGCATAAATCCAGCCACCTTTGTCACTTCCCAAAAATGAACTGCCCTGAGAAATGGGCTTGAAATCAAATTCATTCACAGAGATGATGTCCAAATGATCACTTCAGTTGAGGTGTTGTTCCATCTTACGATACCATATCATTCCATTTTCATGTTCTTCTAAAAGTCTGAATTGTTTGAAAGGTGAAACCGAGCGCATGTATCCGAATGCAGCAAAGTCTACGAGATCAGGGTGTTCTCCTCCGAAGAAATCCTTTCCTTGGAATGACTCGGTATACTCTGTTAAGAGATCGTGCCAAAGTTTCTTTGGAGTTCGCCCATCTTTCTTTACGCGTTTTCGAGCAATGATGCCCCACATAATAGGAAATCCTGCCCATGCATAGAGTCGCCTGGAAATGAATCCGAACTTTTCGAGTTTTGAGACTCGGCGAGTGGTGCTTAGGGCGGCTCCAAGAGAACCATAGAGGATTGGAATTGTAGCACTTTTCCATGCACTGTCGACATGTTCGAGCATGTTGTCGTATCGTTCGGTTCCCTTCGCGTTGGAAAGTTTACTTTGGTTATATTTGTCATCAATGTAGGACATAATAGGTGTGGAATCCACAACTACGGTGCCTTCTGCATCAGTAAATACTGGGACCTTGTTCCATCCGTCAGTAAACGCAAGTTCTTTTTTTGTCTTCATTGCATTGACTTGAATCTCTTGAACTTCCATTCCAAGATGCTCAATAATCCCTCGAACTTTCCATGAGAATGGGCACGTTTGCAAGAGGTGGAGCGTGTGTTTGCTCATGAATAGACGAGAAAGGACCCCTTCTTCAATCCTCGTTATCTTCTTGCTCAGGGCGCCATCCAGGCTTCCAAAAATTATCGTTGTCAAGCCATGAAATCCATTCATCATCTGAACAAGACAAGAGACGGAACGCCCGACTCTCAAGCCCTTCACGATTGTACTGAGGGAGCACGCCTTCTGAGAATGCCTGGTGCCAATCCACTTGCATTTGTCGAATCAGTCTACGAGCCGCTTCAGGATTGTCAAAATTCATTTCACAAATATCTCGTAATTCCGATAACCATACCCTGGTATCTTTCCGTAGAGGATCATTGATGATTTGTCTTTTAGAACCTGATTTCTTACCAAAAGGCCACCATCCCATAATGTTTCCAAATCGGTGTTTGTTTTCATCTTTCTTACGAATATGAAAAAAGAACCATCTTCTCGCAGAGATATGGGCCGCATCAATATCCATCT
>QQSG01000095.1:7248-7694 GCA_003602665.1 Candidatus Poseidoniales archaeon | reverse complement strand
AAAGGCTCATTGTATCATAAGGACTGAGCGAACGATAAAGAATACCTGTATCAACGGGGATTCATGGCGCTCCCATTGACTGATGAAACCAGTCTACGATGGGCGCTCATATGTTTTGAATTCTTTATTGGATTCGCATTGCTTTACAACAGCAAGAACCAGCCTTTTCCACAACCGAGTTCTCGCTTTGGTTGGCTTTTGATAATGCTTGCATTATTGATTTTAATTGGTCAGGCAGCTCCAAGGCCAATGGGTTCCAATGCCCACTTCGTTATGCTATGTGCTTTGGGAGGTTTTGGGTTGGTCGCAGGTGTGTATCATCTCGCTCGAACTCAACGGGATGTTCTTGTCGCTCCCTATGCCGGATTGTTATTCTGTGTGGGAGTTGTTGGCCTTATGGTTGAAACCTGGAGCGATCTTTCCACTTTAGAGCAATGGGCTGCTTT
>QQSG01000095.1:5800-7196 GCA_003602665.1 Candidatus Poseidoniales archaeon | reverse complement strand
TTGCTCATTGGAAAGTTACCTCTTGCTTGGTCACAAGCAGGCATGATTGCTCTCATGCAAGGGCGATTAACTGGGTCACAAGGTGCGATTTCTTGTTTCGAGCGAGGATGGGACGTTGATGAAGAACATCTTAATCCAATGGCCTATCTTGCATTACATCGGATTCACCTTTTCCTTGGTAACACATCTGAGGCATCAGAGTGGGAGGAATTACTTCTTCGGGAAGGTGGGGAACGTGCAGTTGCTCGACCGTATGTAGAGGCCATCCATGATGCGCTCATTGCTCTGGATTCTGATGCAGCTACAATTCTTCCGATGATTGAAGAAGAATAGGGCCGTAAAACGCACTATACTTCCGTAATCTGGTAAATGTTAAGCATTAAACAGATACTTTTAATATGCCAGAGGTCAATATTATAACATGGGTAAAGTAATCTCAAGTTCAATCTTTTTCTGGATGGTCTCCATTTGGATAGCCTCAAACTTGTTTTCTCAAGCCGTCTACATGGGATTTAACGGTGTCCCTTACAGTGGGATTGAGATGATTCAATCCCTCGGGCCATGGTATTACGTACTCGTGACCATAGAGGTTCTTGCATGGATCTATGTTGGAGTTCACCTCTCAATCAAGGTATTTCGCAACCTTCAGGTCAAGGCCACGCCTCAAACGTCGTCTTGAAACAACCCCCTTGCATCTCAAACGTCCGATGAGATTAAGTGGTGCCAATAAAAACATGACCACATGTTCAATCTTGACCGTGAACCTCTCTTTTCTGGTCAACCCATGTCGTTTGAGGATCTTCCCGAAGAAGAATTACAACTCGAAGGGCTTGAAAACATGCATATCCTAACCGTCGATGAAGTTCGAGAAGGTCTTTCAAGAGTTGAACGGGAACTTGCAACCCTCCAATCACTTGTTGACGAAGCGCATGATATGACTGAGGAGATTGAAATACTTCTCGATCGATATGCTCCAGAGCATCCATATGTTGTTGAGATGGCTGAATTATTGGGCGGTCTTGTCGCAGATTGGCAACAAACCGTTGCCAGGATTGAGCGGCTGGGTGCTCGTGTTGCAGGACTAGACCCTGGCAGAATAGAATGGTATGGCGTCATTGATAACAAGATTATGATGTACTCATGGGCAATGGGAGAGCCTGATATCGAATGGTATTACGGTATTGATGAAGGATATTCTTCCCGAAAACCACTCATAGAAGCATAGTTTCGCATGGTTTAGAGGCGTAGCAATGGTTCGGATTGATCGAGTTCATACAGGTGGCGGAGATACTGGAGAATCATCCTTAGTCGATGGGTCACGTCGTTCCAAATCCGATGCCCGATTTTCTGTTGTTGGGGATTGTGACGAATTGAATTCACTCCTTGGTGTTGCAAG
>QQSG01000095.1:0-5745 GCA_003602665.1 Candidatus Poseidoniales archaeon | reverse complement strand
GCTGGGCGCGTCCATTTCATTTGTGACTCTGCTCTTTCAAGAGTCCAGCATGAGCTGTTTGATCTTGGAGCTGAACTTGCCTGCCCACCTGAAAACCTCCCTGATTATATGGTTCTCATCAACGATGATCAATCCGATGTATTAGTTTCTGATATGGATGCCTGGCTCAGTCAGACAGATCCGCTCACCTCATTCATCCTGCCTGCGGGGGGACCTCCTCAAGCAATGCTCCATCATGCCAGGACGGTAACTCGGCGGCTAGAACGAAACATTGTCCGGCTAAGAGATATCGAAGGCGAAGATTCAGTTCGACCTCTTGTATTGACCTATGTCAATCGGCTTTCAGATTGGCTCTTTGTGCTCAGTCGTTGGATTACGGCAGTCTTGGGGGAAGAGGAAATGTTGTGGCTCCCTCTCGGAAAACGAGGGAAAGAAGATGGAATTGCAGGTTCGATTCATAGGCAGAATGAGAACGATTCAGATTTTGAACAAATCTGATTACTACTTCTTCATATGTTCCCAAGCCTTTCGAACAACAGATGTTGTTTCATCATGAGTGAGTTGGGCAAGAGCTTGCTCCCAATCGAGCCATAGATGGCCGCGATGTTCGTGGGAAATCTTCACATCGAGTTGCTCAGTCTCGGCTAAAAACCAGAAGACTTCTTTGTGCATCCGTTTTCCCTTGTGTCTGTAGGTATAGGCTGTGCGTTCTACAAAGTTTTCAACGAATGTAATCTCAGTGATGCCAGTTTCTTCGCCCAACTCTCTTCGAACTGTTGCGAGGTGATCAACGTCTGTCATCTCAACATGACCTTTTGGTAAATCCCAATGCCCTTGCGGATATTGTAGAAGGAGAACAGCATCAAAGTTGACCAAAACTACGCCGCATGAAGTCTCCATAGATTGCCCCTCGAATCCAATGCTTTGGCCTTTTCGCCGTTATACTCCAATACGTTCAAAACCCGCGTACAAAAGCAATTGGCATGACTGGTGCCGAAACGTTCCCAGAAATCAATCGAATTGTAGCGGATTCCGATTTGGATGGGATGTGCGCAGCAGCAGTTCTTCTCAAAGCCTATCCTGAGGCAGAAGTTGTTTTTGGACATGCAGCCATTCTTCGTGCGGGGATGTTGGACGATGTTATTGATTCAAAGACGGTGACAGTGGACTTACCATTCCATCCAGCAAGTGGCTGGTACCTTGATCATCATTTGACAAACAAGCCAAACGAAGTTGAAGAAAAAGAATTCACGGAACAAGGTGGAGTTGTTCATTGGGAGCATACGCCTTCAGCCGCTCGTTTAGCCTATGAATTATTCAAAGACCAATTTGATCTCACGCATCTTGAAGAAATTATGCCGATGGTTGATGCCTTGGATTCTGGCGGCATAACTCGTGATGATTTTCTCCAAGACGGGCCGATTTTACAGCTTTCTCGAACGTTGTCTTCGAATGATGATGCCTACATGCAGCACCTCTTACAACTGTTTACAACATGTAAAGAATTACAAGATATCACAAACAATGAACTCGTTTCTAAACGCATGAAGGCAGCACGAGTGCAACGTATTGATGCAGTTAACATCGTTCAAGAAAAAACAGAAATTATCGATAGGTTAGCGATATGCCGTCTTGATGACTCGGGAATACGCTCAAATGGATATCTTATCACAGCCCATGTTGGCGATAAGGCAGATGCTTGCTGTGTAGTACATGGCTACAGCGATGGAGACTTGTCCAGGCCAGACCGTCCTCCTTTGTCAGCGAGTTTCTATGCAAATTCGTTCATCAAAGGTGGTCAAGACAGATATGACTTGTCCAAACTCGCAACAGCATTTGACCCACATGGTGGGGGGCATGCGAACGCTTGCGGGTGTCGAATTCAACCACCAGGGCTTGATTCAAATCTCAATGATTGGATCAAAATGTGGAACGATCGTGAGAATACACTTCGAATTAAGTGAATTCAAACGACTTGGAAAGTGTAGATGAATCCAAGGAATGAATGGAACATGATCAAGATCATGACCAAATCTGCAGCTCTTCCATGTTTCATTCTCTGAGTGGAAAATTTCTCACCCTGCCCTTTGCTTGAGGCAGTATCCCTACCATATCGTACCACGAGCCACAGAAGAATCAAGCCAATTGGTCCAGTATATCCATGGACACTTTGCGGAAGTAAATCCGAGGTGATATCTCCTTCTTGGATGTACCCGGAGGCTGCTCGAGCAAGAAATGCAATTGCAGCAAGGGCAATTCCAGCCCATAGGATATATTCGCCATGTTTTTGATGACGTTTTAGAGAGGCTTTGCGTTCTTCTCCTCGTAAAGCCATGCCCCGCTTTCTCCACCCATATTGTCGAACAAGCCAAGTGACTAAAATCACCGCAAGAAGTGGATGAATTAACATGATGACAGTTCTCAGAACAGACATTGCCTTCCTCCTCAATACATCCCATGGGATGCTATCTTGAATCAGTTTCTCTTCGATTTATCGAAATGATGCCGTCGGTGAGTTGAAAGTCTCTATCCCAAGCGATAGGTTGGGGGCGCAATGCAGGAAACATATCTCGCGGCTTGTCTTGAAGCAGGATTCAGGACAATTAAGTCGCGACGCCTCAGTACTGTGGGGAAATGTCCGGAGTTCACTCTTCTCGAAAAACCATGGAAAGACTTGGTTAAACTAGCAGTTTTAGAGACGGAACTCCCCGGTCAAGATGAGGACGGAGAGACCATCTCAACATCTCCTCGATTCAGGCGAGGGCGTCGCAGAGGTAAACAGCAAGCAACGATTGCTACTCCGGAAGAAGTCGCCGTTATGGATTCGGAAACTCCTGCTCTACGTTTCGCTTTGATCTTGGTAAACAAACTCCTTCACGTCGATCAATGGTCAGAAGAGGACAGTGGTGATTTAGAAAAGGAATTGAGGAATACGTGCTTGGAACAAGGCGTGCACCCAGTATGGCATGAAATGGCAAAACGGTGTGATTTGTTTGGTCAATTCTCGGCCTGCCCTCTTCTTGAGGTGAAATCTGATGCAAAGGCAGGAATAGAATTGTCTGCATCTTCAATCAATCCATACAGTATAGCGTCTTGTCTAAACGTTTTCAAATCCGTTTCTGAATCGAGTTTTTCTGCCGAAGAATTGGTTGCTATGAATCGATTGATCAAACGACTTTCCTCAGGACGATGGCCTAAAGCCGATCCAATTCTTTTGGAATTAGAAGATGACCTTTCACTTGTTTCCCTTCTTATTGCAATGAATACAAACGAAAACCTTGATTCAATCTTTGAGAAAACTCATGACGTTGAAAGTATCCAAAGTGACCGATATCAACTGCTTCATCAATTGACAAATGGCACAATAGAGTGGAATGACGATTTGCTCAAGCAAGATGATGACGAATTGGGTAATGCAATATTAGAGGCGGCTTGGAAGAATGGCCCAATCGATGAAATGAATCCATCAACGGAACAGCTTGAATCAGGTCTATCGATTCTCCTTGAACAACAAGCATCGGCCCAGCGCGTAGGTGCAGTTCGATGGAAGATGTTGCAATCCTACGTATCATCGGATCGAAAAGAAGATGCTTTGGCTGTTATTGAAACAATTACCTTAGAGCATGAATCTGATGCATCAGAATTGCTTCCTCTCTTAGTGGAACTCGACAGTGCTCAAGCATATACTTGGCTTGATAAGAACATCGAGAATATCGACGAAGGCGGTCTCATTTCCATAGGAAGAGAAGAGAAAATTCCACTTGAATTACGCTCGAAATCTCTTGTCCTCCTCAAGCAAATGAATGGCGAAGGATGGCAAGAGTCACAGGCCATTTCAGTTCACGTATTCCTTCAATCGATGGATCTGAACAATCTATCTGAGATGCTTCTTGAAGACTCGCTTGCTATTCTTTCACATCCATACGAAACCCTTCTTGTTGCCCACCTGCTTTCTGCATCGCATCCGGAAGAAGTCTGGAAACAGGCTAGAAATGCAAGAAAAGAGGCTTTGCAAAACATCCACAGTTCAGAGTTACCTGAGCAGATGAAGGAAGATGAACATAAACTCCTGCTGCTTCTTGAAGGCCGAATTGACAAATCAGTAAACAATGTTGAATTAGGAATGTCACTTGGGAAAAACGGCCTCAAGGCAATGAATCAAATCGTAAAAGCGCTTTCTTCAGGAGGATCGCACTTAGTCGATGAAACACAACTAGGAAACCTTGCAGAAGCTCTTGTTGATGCAGAAACTACGCCACTTGCAAAAGCACTTCTTTCAACGATCATTTCTAAACTTCGATTAAACAATGCTCGGCTTGCGTTAGAAAACGGAGACGATATGGCTGCGGTAATTTCATTGTTAGAAATGGTTCTTCAACAACATGACGCTCCATTCACAATCATAGAAGGTGTTCGTCAATTGATGTATGAGTTTGACCTTGGTATTGAAGGGCTGGTGCAATGGTATCAAAGCGCACATCAACGTTCAATCTGGGCACTTCTTTCTCAAGCAACACTTCAAGCATCTCAAGGAAAGAATTTGAGTGCTGCTCGCCTTTTCAAGCGGGCTGCCGACTCCAAGAAATTTGACTATGATGAAGAGATTATGTTGTATAGGAAGGCATTGATTCATTTAGCCTTTGATAGGAAATGGGGTGAAGCAAAACAACTTCTTTCAGATCATCCAAACTTAAGAGCAGCAATCACAAAGAGATTCCAACTCTACCTTGACGTATCTCATCAGGCTTCTATCCAAGAAACTGAAAAAGCAACATCAATGCTCAAGAATTTCGTCAAGACAACTGAAACAACGACGGAAGAAACTGAGGAAGGGACTCGCACACGTACCCGTACAATCTTCAAAGAAGATGAACTTGACTTGCTTCATTCCTACCCTGATGAGCATCCGAAACCCCTTCCGAGTGAACCGTTTACAGGGAGAATCCTTGCTGCAACAAATGCACTTCAAAGAAGTCGAAGAACACAGAGTTCAAAGTCATTTGATCGACGTTATCGTGACATTATGCAAATGCGTTCACCAGATCCAATGGAGATTCACACATTGGCTGATCAAGCGAGTGAATCTTCTCCATTAGACGCTCTGCGAATCTTGGAACGTGCACAATTATCCGGGCGTTTCCCAACGAAGAACAACTCTTTTGCTAATCTTGAGCTGATGCTTTTCAGAAGGCATCAAGCGAACATCAAAACTTCTGACCGCCGTTACTTGCGAAACTTGCCTCTCAAACCTCTTGTTTTGGTCGATACAAACATCGTCATTGATGCCCTTTATCAGCGCATACAAGAAAAACTCAACCGCTCAAATCATTTCGAAGACTCAACAAACCAGCGATCACATTTTGCTCGCTACCTCCTTCATCTAGCACAAAATGAAAGAGTAGATTTGTGGCTCCCTGAAGTAGTCCGTGGAGAGATTCGAAACATCGCTCGTTCTATGGGGGATGTCAGGAAACGCTTCGATAACTCGTTTATCGAATCTGAAACACTGGATTCTACCCTTACCTCAGATATCATCGAAAAGATGGTTGAAGATTTGATTAACGAATTTTCAACATGGAGCGGGTCAAATGACGAATTCGAAACGGATTCTAGTGATGAGGAGTTAAACAAGGACATGATTTCTTTCTTGATTGAACACGAAGAGATTTATGACGAACTCACAAAGATGAAAGAATTCTATGGTGAAACACACAGAACAGATCTGAAAGGAAAGAAAATCTATCC
>QQSG01000094.1 GCA_003602665.1 Candidatus Poseidoniales archaeon | reverse complement strand
GCGCCGAATCAAGCCTTTTTCTCTGAAGAGCCATTGCCGAGCAATCCCCTCATAGGTATACTCTCAACAGAACTGACATTGACATGGGATCGTGACGACGTCTGGATTGGTATTGTTGACGAAGATGAGAAGAATCGTTGTGAGGACGTGCCCTCTTCTTTCTTTTCAGGAGGACTTGGTTGTGATGGAGTATCAACAAATTTCGCCGCTGGTAGTGCAGACGCAAAGTCCGATACAGGATTCACATGGGAAATGGAATCGGGGACATATTTTGCTGCATTAGGGGCAAAGGATGGTGCTCTTGCAGAAGGCACTGAAGTCAAGATTGATTATGAAGCCCATATTGGACATTCTCTCTTTAGCATTGTACTTTCGATATTTGTACTTGGCATTGGCGCGACATTGATTTATTACGGTCGAGAATGATTACTCAACACCCTCATAATAGTCGCTTACTGCAAGGTCTAATTCTCGGATAGTTGCCTTTTCATCAACTGTTTTTGTTTTACCATTGAGTCGTAATGCTTGCCCATCCACCCAAACATCGAGGCAGTCTCCGCCATTGTAGATGAGGTTCGCAAGATGGCGATTGTTTGAACGACCAAGAGGACGCATCCGAATATCATCAAGATTCCAAGCAACCCAGTCTTTGCTCCCTTTTGTTGCGATTCCGAAGATATCCTTTGCAGGAAGTAAGGTTGAATCCCAGTGGTCATGCCGCTGAACAAGGCTTGCTAAACGCGCTTCGTGGAGTAAATTCAGTCCATTTCCACTCGAGGCTGCACCGTCTGTTCCTATTCTCAAATCAACACCTGCATCTTTGTAGGGAGGATACGATAGAGTTCCGCCACAGGCTAGTTTCATGTTTGATGAAGGGCAATGAACAGCAGTAACATCGTAGTCAGCCATCATTCTAATTTCGTTTTTCTTAACCCATGAAGCGTGAGCAAAGATTGTCCCTGGTTGAATGAAATCAATTGATTCCAAGTATTCAACAGGATACATTCCAGTTTTCTCTTTACATTCAGCGACTTCATTCCGAGTTTCGCTCACGTGGATGTGAAGGCGCCCATTCCTCTTATCAGCAAGGTCACTTGCTCTTTGTAGAGTGTCCTCAGAGCAAAGATAGACCGAATGAGTCGCAATTGCATACTGGACACGATCTTCTTCAGAATTGTTTGAAAGCAAACCGTCAAGTTCAGTTAGTGCAGATTGAGCACTGTCGTGTGAAGGAAGCGCAGCATCACTAACAGGCCCTCCGCACAATCCTCTCAAGCCTGCTTTATCGAGAACATCACCCGTGATTGCCGGGAAGAAATACATGTCAGCAGCGAACGTAGAACCTGTGCGAATCATTTCTGCAGCAGCAGCTTGAGCACCAATTCGAACAAACTCCGGGGTAATCTTCGACTCGGTAGGGAAAATAGCCTCGTTAAGCCATCTGTGTAAAGGGAACCCATCACTAAAATCCCGAGCATTCAACTGCATTGCGAGATGCGTATGCCAATTTTGTAAGGACCGAGTAATGACCCGATTGGACCCATCAATCTCCTCGAGAACATCTTCGTCACCGACTGAATTCGACCAACTACCGTCCTTATGGAGTAGGAAATCGCCAACATGTTTAGCGAATTGATCATCATACAAAACCGCGTTTCGATAACGAACAGCAGTATCATCGCCCATGTTTGTTCCTACTTGTACTTCTTCAAGAGCCTAGTGATTGATACGGAGGGTTTTCTCCCCATTCGATTGTGTCACGTGGAGTTCATTCATCAAGTAGAATCGGTGTAATTTCCAATTGATATCGTTGAGCACTGATTTCGAGTGCTTCAATCCCTGGAAGAGTTCTGCCTGCAATGTAATCTAAGCAAGCACCTCCACCCGTTGAAACGTGCCCCATCTTGTCAGCAAGACCGCGTTGACTGACCAATGTTGCAGTGTGGCCACCGCCCATGACGGCATAGCCCTCTGATTCTGCACATGCATTGAGCATCTCGATAGTTCCTAATGCGAAATCTGGTAATTCAAAGACTCCAGCGGGTCCGTTTAGAATAATTGTTCCAGCACTCTTAATACGAGAGGAAAGGGCAAGAATAGAGGCTATTCCCATGTCAAAAAGAGGTGCGTGAATAGGCAAATTTTCGACCTTGATATCGATACGGTTCTCTTCTACATTTGCTGCAACATCTGTTGGTAAAATAATTCTATTTCGATGTAAATTAAGCAAAGAAGTTGCAGATTCGATTGTAGAATCCCAAGCATCTTGTAATTCATTTTGAAGGAATGAGATATTTCCTTCACCGATGTCATTTCCTGAAAGGTGGATGGCAAGATTGGCGACTCCTCCTGTAAACCAGACTTCATCTGCAATGTTGTTGTCTAACATATTGAGAGCAACCTCAATACTGTCATCGACTTTGATGCCTCCAAGAACAGCGATACAGGGTCTCTTTGGAGCTTCAAGGGCTAAATCGATTTGACGAATCTCATGAGCCATTAATTCCCCAGCCACACAAGGAAGGTGGTGTGCAAAACCAACGATGCTTGGGCTGGAGCGATGAGCGCAGGCAAATGCATCGTTCACGAATACATCCGCAACACTCGCTAAATCTTGAACGAGTTGTGTTTCAGAAAGAGCAAGAGCGTCTCCTTTGCGATTCACTTCTTCAGGATCCATTCGAATGTTGTTTAACATGAGAATATCGCCTATCTTCATTTCCTCAATAGCTTCCATTGCTTTTGGTCCATGAATGTCATCAACCCAGCGAATTGAACGCCCCAATAATCGTCCAAGTTCACGTGCGTGTCCGAGTGTACTAGTGAAATCGTTCTTTCCAGGCCGGGATTGGTGGGCAATGAGAACCGTCTTTGCCTTTGATAATCGGTTCAAGGTTGGAAGAATGGCGCGAATTCTCGTATCATCCAGAAAGGATTTGGTTGCAGGATCAAGCGGGCTGTTGATATCAACGCGCAAGAGGACAGTCTTGCCTTCGATGTTGATATTGTCCAATGTTAGGACGTTCGCCATGGTTCTTCCAAGTGAACCCAGTTCTTGAGTGATGTGCTGATGAAATTGAATTTCGTCACAATGAAGAGAGTGGCTTTGGCAGATATAGGTAACAAAATTGTTACCAAAGAATATTTTAAAACTAAGAGATAGCCCAAATCATGCGAGTATTACTTGTAAGTGCTGTACTTCTTGCAGTTTTCGCATCTCCAATGATTACGCAACAAACCACTCTCGAAGCAGAGCGTGATGAGATTCAGTACTCAAGTCCAATTCAAACTACAATTTCACCAAGCACAGGTTGGACTGCAGGTGGAGAGGAAATCACCATCACAGGTAGCGGTTTTTCAGACCTCGCTATCACCAATACGACATACGATGGTATCAATCACCAATGGGTGACGTCGAATTTGGACATGAGTGACCAAGCTGGTCTATGGAATGCCATCGGCGTTGATAACAACGGGCACATTCACGTCGTTCAAATTAAGGGTGAAAGTTACCAAATTCGGCACAGCGTCAATGACGGATCTGGTTGGAATTCAATGAAAATTAACGATTGTGGGAACACATATTGTTGGGACATTCACATGGTCATCGATGGTAATGACCACATACACTTGGCTTATACAACATATACGAGTTGGGCTGAAACGCTTGTTTACATGAACTATGATGGAACGAACTGGACGGATTATACGGTTTCAAATTCTGCGCATTTCGGACCAATCGGTATTGCAGTTGACTCAAACAATCAGCCACACATCTCCTATGCTGCTAACGGAGCAGATCAATGCGGAAATGGGCTTCGCATTGCCTCATACACCGGAACCACTTGGGTATACGACACTGTTGAGGCGGGAAACAATCGGGGTTGTGAGTCTGCCATTGTGATTGATGAGAGCGATAACATCTACATTTCCTATCAAGACCGTAGCTCCTCGAAATTGATGTTCGCAACGGACAAAAGCGGTTCTTGGGATTCTTATTCAATTGATATAGGGTCATCTCAGATGTATCCTGGATACATGACCTCGATGACAATGGACAAAGAAGGGCAGTTTCATATCGCTCATTTCGATGATAAAAATTATGATTTGAGGTATTCAACGGGAAGCCCAAGTAGTGGATGGAATACAGAGATTATTGATTCATCAGGATACACTGGCCGTGACCCCTCAATCACTGTGGATGCTGCGAATCAACCACATATCGTCTATCACACATGGACTGGTCAGAATTTGAAATACGCAACAATCGATCCGGCAATCTCCGATTGGAAAGTCAGTACGATTGCCAGTAACGCAGATGTTGGTGAAGGAAATTCGATTTTTATTGATGAAAATGGAATCATGCACGTTGCGTTCAACGATGATACAACTGACATTTTGAAGTATACTACAAAATCGACTGGTGTGAGTGTTACAAACGAGGTCACGGTCAAATTTGGTCAATACGGATCGGTTACAGGTACCGTCGTTAATGATACAACGATTCGAGTAACAACGCCTGTCATCTCGACGAGTGACACAGTTGTTCTTTCGATTGTGGATAAAGACAGTAATGTGCACCAATTGTCTTCCACATTCCAGTTTATTGATCAAAATGACTTCGATTCAGATGGAATCCTTAACGCAGACGACGATTGTCCAGAAGTCGCAGGCACCTCTACTCTAGATCAAAACGGCTGTCCTGACGATGATGGAGATGGATACAGCAATTCAGGAGATGCATTCCCGAACGATGTTCTCGAATGGGCGGATACTGACGGAGACGGTGTCGGGAACAATGCTGATGCATTCCCGAACGATGCAAGTGAAACGATGGATAGTGACGGGGATGGTGTCGGCGATAATAGTGATGCTTTCCCTGCCAATGCCTTCGAGCAGTCTGATTCTGATGGCGATGGCGTGGGCGATAATTCCGATGCATTCCCGAATAATCCTGCCGAGACCACCGACAGTGATGGCGATGGCGTTGGTGATAATTCTGATGCTTTCCCACAAAATGCCTTCGAGCAGTACGATTCAGATGGCGACGGAGTTGGCGATAATACCGATGCCTTCCCGAACGATTCCAGTAGATCATTGGATAGCGATGGTGACGGCGTGGATGATGTCAATGACCTTTGTTCAAACACTGTTCAAGGTGCTGAAGTCGATGGGAACGGTTGCTCATTAGCCCAGTTGGATTCTGATGGTGATGGCTATCTGGATACTCAGGATACCTTCCCACTCGACTCAACACAATGGCAAGATACAGACGGTGATGGATACGGTGACAACTGGGGAGACTCTGATTGGAACGAGACTCGTGAATCCGAATGGCCAGGTGTCTTCATCATTGGAGCGGTACAGGCCGATTATTGTCCAGATACCTTTGGTAACTCAACTGCGGATGATTTCTACGGTTGTGTAGATAATGATGGAAATGGAATTCCAGATCAGTTCCAGCAACCAGAAACCAATGAAACCGATGATGACAATGAAACGCAAACTCCTCTCGACACCGATGGCGATGGTGTTCCCGACATCGAAGACGATTGTCCTGCAACGTCATCGGGTGTAGTTGTCGATGCTGATGGTTGTGAAGTTGAAGAAACGCAAGATGATACTGAAACTTCTTCTGCACTTCAGTCATTCTTTTCTGGTGAAGCGGATGCTGTGACGACGAGTGTAGGTGTTGGAGCCATCCTCCTCGCTCTGTTCACTTTGCTTCAAACAAATGCAGTAGCAGCAGTCCTTCCAGATACTTTCCGATGGGTACAAGTTCTTCGTAAGAATTCCAAACTTTCCAAAGAAGAACGTAATGAGTTGACTTATCTCCAATCCTTAGTTCAAGCCTACTATGATGATCCGCAAGAATTTGCCGAAGAGTTAGGTAATCTAAAAGCAGACCTAACAGCTCGATTTACGAATAATGAGATTAGGAGAGAAACTCGTGAAAAGCTCCTCGTTTTGATTGAAGAACTTCAGAGTTCAACGTCGAGTGAATTGTATAAAATTGCTCACAGTGACACGTATTTTGGTTTATCTCAGGTCATTGATACAGACGAGCGTACAAGTCTTCTCGAGGAAAAGTTAGCAATGTCATCAGGTGTTGATGAACTGAATGATTCGGCTACTCCACCAAACAATTCACTGGGTGATATGGATGACAAAGGAACGTACTGGATTGAATGGCCAGTGAGTTCAGGAACATGGCATTACAGATACGCTCCCGAAGAAAGTTGGACTCTTTGGGAAAACTAAAGTCAGTTCCAAGCATTATTGGGATTTTGTTCAAGCCTCGAAAACGCGCGTCCATTGCATATGATTGGCGCGAAAGGTCATAACCGAGACGAACCCGTTGCTTGGCAATGGGTGGCGAGAAGCCGAAAAAGGAAGGATTCGATGGGGCTCGTAAAAGAGCAAAAACATCGACTTCAGCATTTGGTGTATCTCGTAGAGAAAGCCATGATGCATCGACCTATTACAACAGTCGAATCAACAAAGGTATCGCTTCACAGAGAGACGTTGGCGAACATCAAGAACTTCCGGAATCATTCCATAACATCGTTCTTACTGGCGATGCGAGAGAGAACCCATTGCCAGATAATTGTGTCCAATTAGTGGTAACATCTCCCCCATATAATGCATCAAAAGCATATGATGATGATTTGACACTCGACGAATATCTCAAACTTCTACACGACGTTTTTGCAGAATGTTACCGTGTATTGTCGCCTGGCGGGAGAATGGTAGTTAACGTAGCAAACCTTGGCAGGAAACCGTACATTCCTCTCTCAACATACATCAACAGCATGATGATTGAATTAGGATTCCTCATGCGTGGAGAAATCATTTGGGATAAATCTGCAAGCGCGGGCTCCTCCTGTGCTTGGGGTTCATTCCAAAGTGCATCCAATCCCTGTCTTCGTGATATACATGAATACCTCCTCGTATTCTCCAAAGGTGATTACAAACTTCCTCGTTCAAAGAAAGAGCGAGCAGAAGGACGTATCGATACAATAGAGAAGAGAGATTTCATTGAACAAACCAAATCCATCTGGAGATTTGCTACAGAACGGGCAAGTCGCGTCAATCACCCTGCTCCATTCCCAGTCGAATTACCTCGTCGTTGTATTGAGATGTACACCTTTGCGGGAGATGTTGTGTTTGATCCGTTCAACGGTTCAGGAACGACTTGTGTAGCCGCTAAACAATCAGGTAGAGTATTCGTTGGAATGGACCTCTCAGAAGAGTACTGTGCGATAGCCGATGAACGGATTATGAACACAGAACCCGCACAAATACCGGAAGTTGAAACCTCTTCTTCATGAAGATTTCAAGCGTAGTGATTTTGAATAACGGACGCGAAGACGTATCATGTCCGATTGGGATTCATCCGCATTATCTGGTCCCGAAGGTGAGGATTGGCGCGTACCAGTCTCAGAACTTGAACAACGACTGAACGCTCTAGCGGTTGCTTTGCGAACATCTTCGCTCCCAGGAGTCCTCATTCAGCACCCTATCGATTTGTATTATTTCGCAGGTGGAAGACAAGATGGCTCGATGTTCGTGCCAGCTCAAGGAGCAGGCGGGAGCGTCGAAGCAGACGGAGATGGACCCGTATTTTATGTTCGAAGATCTCTACGACGTGCACAACATGAAGCTGGTGGCGATAATGCTCCATTCAGTATCGAAGCATTTCCCCGATTGCGGCTTCTTAGTGAAACCTTGCAATCAAGGGGAGTCACAGAAGCTCCAGCATTACAATTTGGTGAGTTGCCAACCACATTTGCGAATCGATTTTCTAAGGCTTTATCCTCACTTGGAACATGTGATGATGCGACTTCCGTCATTCATCGATTGAGAGAAGTTAAGTCTGCATGGGAGCAAGAACAGATGGAAGCTGGAGCAGAAGTTCAGATGCGAATGTTCGATGCAGTTTCGAGACTCGGCGGAGAAGGTATGACAGAACTTGATTTGGTTGCAGCAGCAGAAGCAATCAGTCGTAGTGAAGGATTTGGAGGCCAAGTTCAGATGCGCCGCTTCCCATTGCAATGTAACCGTGGCGTTATTGTCTCAGGAAGAGCAGGAGGCGTTCCGTCCTTCTTTGACTCAGCAGTTGGAGGAGGAGGACCTCATCCGCTTGCAGGTATGGGTTCTGGATTCAATAAAATCAAGAGGAACGAACCAGTATTGGTCGATCTTGTTCATGTTCATCGTGGCTATGTTGTTGATATGACCAGAATGTTTTCTCTTGGTTCTCTTTCTCAGGAATGGAATCAGCGTCTCGAAGATATGTTGGCTGTCAAGGATACAGTTGTAGGCGTTCTTGATGAAGGTGGACTATGCAGTGATGCTTGGGTTGAAGGTCAAGCATTAGCACATGAACTCGGCCATCAGGACCATCTGATGGGTATGGTTCCGGATCAATCAAAATTCTTAGGACACTCAGTAGGTTTGCAATTGGATGAATCTCCAGTTGTCGCTGCAGGTTTTGACCGCCCATTGCCGATTGGAGGGACGATGGCTATCGAGCCAAAGGTTGTTCATACAGATGGAAGCATTGGGTCAGAAGATACGTGGATTCGCGATGAAGACGGAATGCGTCCTGTGACAGCCGATGGGGCTTGGCCATGGTTGACTGAATGGTAGGAGCCATTCATCACGGTGTGTTCAAAGAGGTGGAAAGGTAGCCTGTGATATGCCGGCAAAGCCTTACGCTCCAAGCCACATCGGTTCAGTAGCATCGACATTTACAACGATGCGTATTTCTGGTGCAGTAAAAGAATCACTTGTTGGTCTTGTTTGTTCTGAACTCGACTCGCTCGTCCCTTCGATGGAACAAGCCACACTCGGTAATGATCCTGAACGAAAGACCTTGGATGATTCAAATCGTACACGATTGAATTACAATCGTACTCGAGAATTGATGATCGATCGATTGGAACAGGTTGAATCCGTTGGCTCAGCAGCAGTTCAAGGCGGAATTGAATACATCGAAAAGTTCCTAGCACGCCTCATGAGAAATTGTGAGGAAGCAGCATCAAGAGATCGTGTTTCAACCATTAAGCCTCGACATCTCCAACTTGCATTGAATTCGATGGGGAAGGGCGAATCAGCACATGAAGAAGAAACAGAAGATGTGGAAGAAGAAGGAATTCAAGTTCAAGGAGGAGGACTGATTACAATTCCTCACGTGAAGTCAATGTCTCGTACACATGCAAAAATGGCCATCACCGATGAAGCAGCTCAAGATTTACTTTACACGTACGGAGACATGGTCTCTGAACTCGAATCTGATATCCGTAAGCATGCGAATCTCGGAAGAGATCCAATGCATTTCATTGACTCAGTCAACCGTCTCAGCGCATTGATGGCATTCGGATGGATTCGCAGAATGTTGATGAAAGCCGCTGACAATGCTCGAGAACGTGGTTATCCGCGAATCGATATTGAACAAATTGTGAACATTGATCCGTTTGAGTGATATGTTACTTTCCTCAGTTCTTCTCTCTGCTTTCTTTGCAGGCGTAGTTGCTACATTAGTAACTGTAGCAATCGAAAAGTTTGGAGGGAGAACGGGCGGAGTCTTAGCTACAGTTCCTACAACGATTATCCCTGCAGCCATAGGGATGTACAGTATGTCAACGGGATCAGAATTTGATCGGGCCATGTCTGTTGTTCCTCTTGGAATGTTGGTAAATGCATTGTTTCTATTGGTGTGGATGAAGGCACCAACACGCTTTGGAACAGGGTTGATGACGACAATGATCATCTCTCTTCTGGTTTGGGCTTCGGTCGGAACAATTGGTCTCTATGGCGCAGATTTTGTTCAGGACGAGGGGCTTAGCGAGTT
>QQSG01000093.1:16494-18609 GCA_003602665.1 Candidatus Poseidoniales archaeon | reverse complement strand
GCAGTGGTTATGGCAATGGAAGAAGGACATCGTCACATCAGACTTCAAGCACGTGGGTCTGCAATTAGTCGCGCTGTAGATGTTGCAGAAATATGCCGGAGAAGACACGGAATCACTGCATCACGTCTCCCACATTTAATTGAAATAGATTCCATCGAAACATCTTCTGTTGAATTAAAAGGCAATGATGATCGAATGAAAACTGTGAGCAGTATCGCTATTGACATTCTCGGTGAAGGCGATATGGTTGATGAAGAAGAGTAATTACTCAAGCAACTTCAAACGCTTCTCGATTTCCTTTGCCGTTTCCTCGAACACAGAGAGTGATTGGCCTACAGGGTCGTCTAATTCCCAATCTTGATCGATTCTCATTGCAGGACATGATACACCACACCCCATCGAAATGACCATGTCGAAATCTTCTGCATTAAACAAATCAACAGATTTAGGATTGAGTGTACTGGTATCAATCCCTTTCGCAGCAAGAATCGTAAGTGCATGTGCAGAAACTTGGCGAGCAGGATGAGTTCCTGCACTTGCAGCCTCGTGGCCGAGATGCCGGGCAATACCTTCTGCCATTTGGGAACGGCATGAGTTTCCTACACAGACAAACAAGAGACGCATGAACCTTTCAAACGACACATCAATATTGAACTCTTCTCAATAGTGAGTCTCTTGAACTTCGACCTCATAGTATGAACCATGCAGCCAGAAGTGCGCCGAACGGTTCTTTTCTCTGCTGGAATATTTGCATGCCTTTTCGTCGCTCATATCATTGCTGCAGCCAACGATGCAGATGTACTCTTTCAGATCATAGCAACCATCATTACAATCCAGACTCTTTTCCTTGGGAGTACATTTCTTCTCTTTCATGTTCATTCGAGTCAAGCCATACGTAGAGATGCTTTCCAAATCGGGGCGTTCATTTCCCTCCCACTTTCCTTTGGTTTGGGTTGGGCATACGCTGGTATGCAGTTGAGTCCTACGATTCTGATTTTTCCTTTGTTAGCCATCCTAACGCATTTCCTTCTTTGGTACGGTCTGCAAAGCAAAAGCGTGATTTGAAAAAGCCCACCCATGTGCTATACCTATGTCGGATTCCCCCGTGTCGATGCATACACCTGGAAATGAACCTGCAGAAGAAGCCCCAAGTGCTGCTGATCCTGCTCAACAAAAGCAAATGGAACAAGCTTATGCTCAAATGAAGCGTAAGATGTCGATGGCTGAAATTGGAAGGAAAATCAAACACAAGATTATGGTGCTTTCAGGAAAGGGTGGCGTTGGAAAATCAACAGTATCGACAGGACTTGCAGTAGCGCTTGCACAACAAGGCCACAAAGTAGGAATCCTAGACATCGATATCACTGGACCAAACGTGCCGAAGATGATGGGCCTTGATGGTCGAAAACTTCACGTTGAAGGTGGCCGTATTCATCCTGCACAAGGACATCTTGGAGTCAAGGTCATTTCTATGGCATTCCTTCTCGAAGACGAAGACACACCTGTTGTTTGGAGAGGACCAATTAAACTCGGAGCGATTCAACAATTTATCGGCGATGTCGAATGGGGCGAATTGGATTATCTGATCATTGATTTCCCACCGGGTACATCTGATGAGCCATTGACTGTAGCACAATCACTTCCAGATATTGATGGAATGGTCATCGTTACAACACCTCAAGATGTAGCATTACTTGACAGCAGGAAGTCCATATCATTCGCTTCTTCATTGAAAGTTCCTGTATTGGGAGTTGTTGAAAACATGAGCGGATACACAATTCATGGCAAAGGAACACCTGGTTCATCAGTTGAAATTGCTGCACCTGCAGGCCGTACCCTAAGTGCAACCTGCGATGAAGAAGGCAAGTTCAGCATCACATTAGACATTTTCAAAGAAGGCGGTGGACGGTCCACTGCGGAAGAGTTCGGCGTACCTTTCTTGGGTGCTCTTCCGTTTGATCCGGGCTTTGTTCGAGGTGGAGACGATGGAGTTCATCGTATCGTCAGCGAACCAGACGGTGCTTCTGCAATTGCATTTGCCAATGTCGTATCCGCTGTACAATCACAATTAGCACAGGGCTCATCTTCGAGTTTGGAAATCATTTGATGTGATAC
>QQSG01000093.1:5762-16331 GCA_003602665.1 Candidatus Poseidoniales archaeon | reverse complement strand
ATGCAATTGCGCCGCACTGTTGAAGCATACCCTCAACAAAAACCAACAGTCCAAACTGTTGGAAATTATGCATTATCGTTTGAATGGGCCACTGGATGCTCGAGTGGTATTTATCGATTTGAAAGAATTTGGGATCTTGCTCATCGTAACGATCCCGATCGTGGACGACCCTACGTTCACGGAGCATGGTGATTTGCCTTTTTCAAGCCTAAAGCAGGTGCAGGTTTCTTGAATGCAAGGCTCCAGCACTTGAATAAGGAGGTCTATTCATGGATGGTGTCTATCTTACTTGGCTCATCAGTGCATTGGCAGTTGGTGTCTTTGCAATGCCGTACTTCAAGCCACCATGGGCCAACATGACCTTGAAAGGTTTTGTTGATTTCATCCGCCGTTATTGGTTGCATCTTCTTCTGGCTCTCTCAATCTACAATGCCAAGGATTTCCTCGACCAAATAGATCGAATCTTCATGGCTCGGACTGGAATTGACATGACGCCTTATATCTATGCAATTGAGGGTGATCTTGTTGTATGGGTTCAGGAGACATTTCGATCAGATTGGCTTGACAGTGTAATGACACATTTCTACATCGCTGGATTTATGTTCATTACCTATGCATCTATCTTCTATGTTGCTTATTTTGATGATCGATGGATGGCCGATAGAATTGCCCTCTGCATCGCGTGGGTTTACATTTTAGCGATTCCATTTTATCTCTTCTTCAATGTTCGAGTTACTGGATTTTACATTGAGGATATGGATGCTATTGCATACACTTTGAATCCTGAGATTGAAACATGGTTCAGAAGAATTGATGCATTCTCAAATTGTATGCCTTCTCTCCACATCGCTGTACCGTTCTCAATTTGGCTTACCTTCAGGAAACACGATCATGATGGCCGGTGGAAGCGTTTCCAAAACATGACGCTAATTTACATCATCATGACTGCATTTTCTATTGTGTACCTCGGTATTCATTGGTTCTCTGATATCATTGGTGGAATGATGATTGGTGCATTAACCGTAAGAATGGTCGACAAAACAAATTCGGCTGTTTGGAATGTTTTGGACGAACGAACCATCAACAGCCGTCTAGCAACGATTCTAACACGGCCAATTCATTCGCTAACCTTCATTTTCAACCGTGGAAAAAAATTCACCCAAAAGTTGCTAAAGCCAACAAGCAAAGAAACAGGAGCCATGATTATGATTGTACTCATACTCACTGCTGGTGTGATTACATGGGATCTAACGAACAAGGACTTACCAGCAGAAGGAGTACAATCCGCTCAAGGAGCAGTCGCTTCTGATGGATGGCTTGCAACACTGGACAATCAATCTGGTGTTGCCGTTGTTCTTGTTCACAATCTTTCATCAGCCTCGGATGAAGCAATCGATGTAATTCAGCCTACGATGGATGTTGACTCTTTGTACGCCCTGAAAGAGAATTTCTTGGTGATGGCCAACAGCTCAGAAATTATGCTGATTGATCTAAACAAACCGACGCAAACTCTTGTTGTGGTAAATCAAACCGGAGTGAATGGGTTGGAGTTGACCGATTTACAAGGTGAAACCGTTATTGTTTACACATCAAATGACCAAATGAAGGCTGTTAACTCCAAGGGTCAAGACATCATTCTACCCATGCTTCCAGAAGGTCAAACCATAGACATGATTTCAGTACAAGGAAACGAACTTGTGATGATTTCCAAGGAAATGCCCACAACTGTTCATATTGGAACAATCGGAATCTCAGGTACGCAAAACATCGTCATGAATGCAACATCAAGTGAGGAACAAGACCTCAAGTTGGAGGACTGGGGCTTGTTTGTTGATTATCAAAATGCTTCCATTACTGACGTAGCATTCAATGAAAACTACATTGCTACAATCGTCAATGTTTCTGCCATAAATCGTCTTGTTCTATACGACCGTGGGACCGTCCAGCAATCGATGCCTTTCGATGCGAAATTCCCGATTAACAATATTTCAATGGGCTATGAATATCTTGTTTGGGAAGGACGAGATCATCTCGATCCTACAAATCAACTCGATCAGTACCTCGATTGGGAAATACATCAATACAATCTCGAAACGAAAATTAGTGAGCAGTTGACTTCTGACAGCATCAATCAATACGCACCAATCGTCGTTGAGGAAGGTGTCGTTTATCTTGAAGAAGGCGATGATGGTGAACTTGTTGTAAAGGTGCTCACTCGTGGTACTGATCTTGCTACATATTCCAGCGTAGTGTTACAATTTGCAGTAATGCTTCTCATTGTATTGACATTCGTCTTCATCATTCAGCGTCAGGATGAAGACAAGAAGGGATTGCTCAACCATGATATCGGACACGAGTCCGAATGAGGTTGAAACGATCGAGCACGTCTTGCATACCAACAGGTTGACCGCCAGGTGTATTTTCTGCTGGACCGTGAGTGTTTTCACAAGCAGTATATCCTTCAATGACAGCATCAATAGCATCCTTCCTGTGTGGGTGGGAAGCACCAAGAATTTCAAAAAGAACATGAAGATCTATTCCGAATAATTCCGTTTCATATTCGATTCGAGCAAGCCCAAAATCAATGAGCACTGCTTCATTTTCAGGAGTTATTATGATGTTATTTGTCGATAGATCACCATGGACGACAGCTTGTCGATGAAGCATACGTATACTCTGGCCAGTGTTCTTCAAAATATCTAGGACCGCTTCATCTGATACTGAGGTATCATTGAGAATTTCAATCAATGGTTTACCTTGGATATGACTCATGACCAATTGTTGGTCAAAGATATCACAATCAAGCAGCAAGGGGACATTCAATCCACTGCGATATAATCGAACTAACAATCTTGCTTCAGCGATCATTCTTCTTCGCCCAAGTCTATCATCGAGATCAGGATGTCTCCATCTTCGGTTTCGTCGTTGTTTGCGAATTGCCGATTGGCCCATCCATGAACCACGCCATACTTCTGCCTCTGCTCCGAGGTGAAGTCGCTGTTCGTCAATGAAGACCATTACTCTGTCCGAAACCGCTCGTTATGATAAGTTCAGCGTTTGCATAGGGTTCAAAGCATTCAGCGGAGTGGAGAGGTTGAACACCATGTCGATTTCCTTGGCTATGTGCGCAGTTGACTTCTCTTCAACCTCGATGTCTCCTGAAGATCAAGCAATTGCTGAAAGGATTGCTGAACTGAAGAAAGCGTTGGGTGATGACCTGTTAATCCTTGGACATCATTACCAAAGAGACAGCATTGTTATGCATGCTGACTTCCTTGGAGATTCCTTCATGCTTAGTCAAAAAGCAGCAGATTCAGATGCGAAGTACATCATTTTCTGTGGGGTCCATTTCATGGCCGAATCTGCAGACATACTGACATCCTCTGATCAAGTTGTCATGCTTCCAAACATACGTGCTGGTTGTTCAATGGCCGACATGGCTACACTTGTTGATGTTGAACAAGCGTGGGATGAAATGCTATCTTCTACAGATTTGAAAGACCCAATCCACCGTGAGAATCCAGCATCTGTTGCAGAAGAAGGTGAATCTTATCTCGTTCCTGTAACTTACATGAACAGCAGTGCAGACTTGAAGGATTTTGTTGGCCGTCATGGAGGCGTAGTATGCACTTCATCAAACGCTACTGGCGTTCTGGAATGGGCGTTTGAGCGGGCAGGACCGGAGGGAGCAGTCCTGTTTTTCCCGGATCAACATCTTGGTCGAAACACTGGCATTTCAATGGGTATCGAGGAATCTCAGATGCCAACATGGACGCCTGGTATAGGTGCAAGTTCTGACTTGGCAACGGCTCGAATTATTCTTTGGCATGGATTTTGTTCAGTCCATAAGCGATTCAAGCCATCTCAAATTGCAGATTTCCGTCAACGTCATCCCGATGGTGTTGTTGTCGTGCATCCTGAATGTCCAAAAGAAACCGTCGAAGTTGCAGACGCTAACGGTTCGACTCAATACATTTTGAACTATGTAGCAGGGCTTGAAGAAGGTGCTAAAGTGGCTATTGGGACGGAGATTAACATGGTTGCTCGCTTAGCTGACCAACATCCTGACAAGCACATAGAATGTCTTGATCCCGAGATTTGTCCATGCTCAACGATGTACATGATTCACCCAGCGTATCTCATGGACTTGCTCGAACGATTGGTTGATGGAGAAATCCACAATCAAATTCGTGTTTCAAAAGACGTGCAAGAAGGTTCGCTTCTAGCTCTTGAGCGAATGTTGAACATCCTTGCTTAATCATTCAGCAAGTCTGCGAAGTTCCTCAACGCTTCGAATTTCAGCGAGATAAATCTGTTCGATAGCATCGTACAAATCAGCATCACCTTCTTCTTCGATCATTGGAATCAGTTCACCATAGACTTCAGCAGCTTTTGTTTCTGTAATCAGAGATTCTGCGAGCATTTCTAGGTAGGAGGTCGTGTGACGTATCGCTGTTTGATTTCGCTCAGTGACTGCAACACCACCAAGTTTTACAATAGCAGAACGAACAATATTTGAGTGCACCATCGATTCAGTTGCTTCTGAACTAAAGTGAGGTTCCAATTGGAGTCGATGAATACCTCGAATGTATGAGGCATAGTGCGCATACATGTTGATCGCTCGTAGCTCCCAGCCAAGGGCTTGGTTCAATTTTTCAATAAGTATTGAGGTAGACATCTAAGGTGCCCTCACGCTTCTTCTTCTTAAAGGTCAGGATGATGCTGTAATTGCAGTGCTAAGTCTCCACCCTATCAATGCCATCAAGGGGCAAAGGAGCATTGTCAATCCGACATAGGTGAATGCCAAACTGCTTTGCTGTTCATCGAACATACGGATTGTTTCCACTGAAAAGGTTGACATTGTTGTCAAGCCTCCAAGAAACCCTGTTCCAAGGAGAAGTGCTACATTTTGAGAAACGAGATGTTCTGCAAGAGCAACAGCCAAGGCACCGAGTAAAAGCGATCCTACGAGATTAACAACAAAGGTGGCCCATGGAAAACCATCTGTTGCAAGCCACTCTGAAGTCAAGTAACGCATTGCTGCTCCAATTCCTCCACCAAGCGCTACCAAACCAATTTGCTGCAACACAACTGAACCTGAAGCCTGCAACACTTCAATATCGTGGATGATTCAATCCGAAAAGCCATCAATTGGAGGTGATGTGGCAAGGCCATGCGCAAGGTATGGTTCATGACCGGAAACGCTGGGAAGGTTCGAGAGGCAAAGCATGCTTTGCAACCACTTGGCTTTGACGTGGTCCAATTGCAGGTCGAAGGCGTGGAGATAAGTGAACCTCAAGCAGATGATTTAGAAGACGTTGCAAGGTCGAAGATTAAACAAGCGATTCCACATCTTCCTTCACCAAATGATGCTTTGCTTGTTGAGGACGCAGGATTGTTTGTCGATTCATTGGATGGATTCCCTGGCGTCTATTCCGCTTACGCACTGAAGACAATAGGCTTCAACGGATTGCTTAATCTTCTCAACGATTCAACTCAACGTAGTGGAGCCTTCCATGCTGTAGCGGCCCTATGGTTGGATGGAGAAGTTCACATTTCTCGAGGAATTTGTAATGGAGAAATCGCAATGCAAGCAAGTGGTAATGATGGTTTTGGATTCGATCCTGTTTTCGTTCCAAATCCTATCCATATTGATGGAGTCGACTATTCTACAAATGGAAAAACATTCGCTGATGTTGGCTTAGCCGAGAAGGAAATGTTTAGTCACAGGCGAAAAGCATTGGATGGTTTGATTCAAATTCTGAACGAATCAAAGGCGGCATCATCGTCTTAAGCACGAAGCGACTGGAGTGATTGATAGGCATGGGATTCCTTCGCAATACAATCGCATTTGCGTTTGTGGCAGTATTGGTTTTCTATCTCGCAATGGCGGGAGAGTTAGCCGAACAAGAACAATATGCAACGATTGGCGTCATGCTTGTTCTTGGTTTCACATTCATTTTCTCCGGTCAACCAAAGTTCGTTATGCCTGAAACTGGGCAAGTTCCATCAAACCAACCCTCGGTTGAAACTGAATCTGTGGCCTCAGAGTCTGAAGTCGAAGACTCAGTCTCGACTGTTGAAGCACCTCTTCCTGACAAGATGACGCTCAAAGAGAGGAAAGCTGCGAAGATACGTGCAGCCCAAGAAGCCCAACGAGCCGCAATGGCTACGACCAGTGATCAAATCGAAGTCGAACTCCCAGTCGTTACAGTTGAGGCAGTTCACGTCGCAGACGAATACGTCGTCGAGGTGAGTCCAGAATCAGTTGAGGAAGCAGATATTCAAGCAACTGTTGCTGAGAGAGCATCGAGACATAGCGAGATTCGACAACGTATCGAAGCACGCCGCCGTTCTCAAATGGCTGATATTCGAGCGTCAAGCGCCCGTATGTGGGAAGAACACGCTGTCCGAGAAGATCTTGTTGAACTTCTTCAGAAAGAAGGTCATGGAATCGCAGTTCTCGATGAACCTGCCCAGCCAGAAGCAGGACACATCTATGGTGCGACATTCATTCGTATCGATGACCAACGCGTTCTCAAGTATCGATCTCCGCTTGACTCAGGATTTGAAGCAGTTATTACAACAGAGAAAGTGTTGGAAAATGAATCAATTGAACTTCCTCCATTGATTGGACCAGACGGTAATCCGTTACCTCTCCCTCTTCCAGGTCCTTCTGGCGCCCTCGCTGCATTGAAAGAAGAAATGAACGAGTGAAGGAGTTTGCCTCATGCATACTCAATCCAATGAATCGAGTCAACAGAAGAATCTTGCATTACTGGGATTAATCCTCGTTGGTATTGCACCAACCGTTTCCGTACTCACAGGATTTGCCTTCAAAGCAGGATTATTGGCAATCGTTGTCTTTGTTTTTACGAAAATATGGATATTCGGTCTACCTGCATTTTGGCATTTACGCATTGACAAAAACGATTTTTCCCGTTCCCCAGCATTGAATGGTGGATGGGCTGTTTCCACCGGCTTGGGAATTGGAATGGCTGTTGTGATCATGCTTGCATATGTTCTCATTGGAGACGCATTGCTGAGTGATGAAGACCTTACTGAAATTCTTGACCCATTTGGTTTGACAACACCATGGAAACTTATGCTAGCAATCCTCTTTTGGGTGTTCATTAACTCAGTATTGGAAGAGTATGTTTTCCGATGGTTTATTACATCAAAAATAGAACAACTCGTTTCTGGAAAATGGTTGCCTATCCTTCTTTCTGCAGGTGTCTTCACACTCCATCACACCATCGCATTAGCCTTCTTCATTGACCCGTTAGGGAATTTCCTAGCATCATTGGGCGTCTTTATCGGGGGCGTTATTTTCTCTTGGATATACATTCAATATCGAAGTATATGGGTGGCTTGGATTGCACATGCAATCGCTGATGTAGCTGTATTCGCCATCGCTTGGCAGATGATTGTCGGATTCTAATTATCGGTGTTTCCATTCAGCCTTTTCTCGGTTGAGGAATGCTTTAACACCAATTTCCTTGTCTTCTGTATCGAATAAATTTGCAAATGCTTTGGCTTCTGTAGCAACACCTTGTGTTAATCCTTCATCTAGAGCTGAGCGCAGCGTTTCTTTAGCAACCCGTAGCGTATTGCTTGATTTTGTTGCGATTAACGAGGCCATAGTCATCACTTTTTGGCTCAACTCTTCAGGTTCAGTAACATGATTAACGAGGCCAATTCGTTGTGCTTCTTCGGCATTGATCATCTCTCCAGTCATGATCAATTCCAGTGCTTTTCCGTAACCGAGTAAAGAGACAAGACGCTGTGTGCCGCCATAGCCTGGAATAAGTCCAAGATTGATTTCTGGCGTTCCAAACTTAGAGCGAGTGCTTGCGATGCGGATGTCGCAAGAGCAAGCAACTTCCAATCCACCGCCAAGGGCAAATCCATCGACCATTGCAATGGTTGGTTTACTCATATTCCACAAGGCCTCAATCGCATTGTCAGTGAACATAGCCGTTATCTCTTCGCTTCCTCTTCCGAGGAATTCTGTAATGTCAGCACCAGCGACAAATGCGTTTGGTTTCGCTCTCTTCCCTTCTGGTGGGGGGAGTGGTTGTGCTCCAGTAACGACCACACAGCGAACAGCATCGGTTTGTTCAACCCATGCAACCATGTCCTTGATCGAACTGGTGACATCTGCATTCAATGCATTCAATTTGTTTGGCCTATTGATTGTGACCAACGCAACAACTGTTCCGTCATCACACGATTCAACTGGTACGGTTTCAATGGAGAGCACATCGGTCTGCGGAGGCGTCATGGTGGTTGGATGGCATGGAGGTTCAAGAGTTCACCTATGCTTCTCTTACCTGCCGCAAGCAAGCAATGAAAACCATTAGGTTGCTCCAAGGAGCATGGGCGAAGAACGCAAACCACTTGTTCGTGCAGTCGATATGGGCAAGAGGTACGGTGATTTCGTTGCTCTTCATCCACTCAATGTGGAGGTCCATTCAGGAGAATTCTTTGGAGTATTTGGCCCGAATGGGGCTGGAAAATCTACGTTCATTAAACTTCTAACGGGTCAACTTCGTCCCTCAATTGGCCAAATTGAAATCCTTGGAATTGATGCAGAAGATTCACCCCAGAAATTGAAAGCGAATATCGGTATTGTTCCTGAATCTGAATCACCTCCGTCCTTCTTAACACCAGCAGAATTCCTCCAGTTCGTTGCTCGTCTCAGAGGTCTAGACAATCTCGGAAAAAATGTTGAACATTGGCTCGATTGGTTTGGTCTGCAAGAAAAAAGAGATACAATGTGCAAAGACCTTTCAAAGGGACAACGGCAGAAAGTCATGCTTGCTTCTGCATTTATTCACAAGCCCAAACTCTTGTTCCTTGATGAACCGTTTGCTAACTTAGATCCCATCTACCAGCGTAAATGCAGAGAATGGCTCTTGGACCACGTCAAGGAAGGAGGGACCATTTTCCTTTGTTCTCACGTTCTTGAAATGGCAGAGCGAATGTGCAATCGAATGGCGATTATCAATAATGGAAAGGTTTTGGCAGCAGGTACCGTTACTGGTTTGAAAGAAAACGAAAGCGAAACACTCGAAGATGTATTTATTCGTCTCGTCGGTCATTCGATTGAAGAAGCTGAGCGAAATAACGAGGAAGGAGTCTCCAACGAGGAGGAATGACCATGTCAACAACCACAATCGTCTCTCAAGACTGGGATGAAGTGGTTGCTCGAACGTCAGAGACTACCAAATCATCACTCGGTACTACATCTGCTGATGTGGTTCTGCTTGAACCTCAACGTGGATTCGCAGCATTTTCAACAACATTTCGCTACATGTTCAAAGAGGAATGGAGAGAGAACATTGATTTTGCAAAGAAGCGTCAAGTTGTTTTATTCCCACTCCTCCTGGCCTTAGTGACCACGATTACAACAATTGGGCTTCAGTTCCTTGTTGGTGATTCTGCAGCACAGTCCTCAGAGATGGATGAAAAATCCTTCACATGGGATCAACTACGATTTGCCTTACACCTACCTTTACTGATGTTTAGCTTGGGAATGGGCACATTTGCCTTCCGAGGACGAGAAGCAATCTCTCAAAGAGATGGGAACAAAAATCACCTTATTGCGGCACCAGCGATTCAACCACTACCAAATTCGATGGCTCACTATGCATTCTTTGCCAAGGAATTGATGTACTATGCAATGCTGATTCTTACTCCAATTACTCTCGGAATGGCTATTGGGATTCTTCTTGGTCAGATTGATGACAGTGTATCAACTCCGCTCAAGTGGTCTTCTCTTCCTTGGACATGGATTGCGATGTTTACAACAATCGCTCAAGGTCTTGCAATATCTTTCCTCGCTTCTTCGCTGTGGATGAGAGGCAGGCCGTATACCATCGTTGGACCAGTTCTTGTTGTGGCCTTAGGTATCATGGCTGGAATCGGACTCTTCGACATTGATTTTGGACTATGGGGTCTTGCAATCCAACGAGAACAAGCAGTATGGATTGTTCTTGCTTCTTTGTTCGGATGTGCAATGATCGGTCTTGTTTCTTCTCTTTTAATTCTTGATGACTTTGAAGCCAAAGTCATTGAACATGAGGATATGTTTGAGCCAACATATGCTCGATTGAAATTCCTCGGTAAGAGCGACGTTCGGTTATTGGTTGCAAAAGAATTTGTTGATTTGCGTCGCTCAGGAGCACTCAAGAAGATGACAGTTTCCTATTCTATTCCACTTCTTGTCCTTTTGGGAATGGCCTGGCTGGTGGATTTCGCAGAGGCACCTATACCAATCAATTTGCTTTCATATGCTCCATTCCTTGGATTCTTTGGGTTCAATTTTTATTCATGGCTTACCGCACTTGACAGTCCTGATTTCATGAATGGACTGCCCTTGAGCGTCCCTCAATTGATTCGAGCAAAAGTCGTCGTTTATTTCATCGCAACATCATGGATCTCGTTTCTCTTCCTCGTCATCATGGCTTGGCGACTCGATGAATGGGGTGCGCTCCCAATAGGACTCATCGTCATGTTTGCAAACTCCATTTACATCGTAGCCCTTACTGCTTTCTTGATGGGATT
>QQSG01000093.1:0-5626 GCA_003602665.1 Candidatus Poseidoniales archaeon | reverse complement strand
GTCCAAGAAGATGGACTTGATGCACAATCCGTTTCGTTTGATAGTGAACAAATGCGACAAGGATTCTGGGGTATGCTCACAGTTTCTCTCGGACTGATCGGAGCATCAGGTCTTCTCTGGAAACTTATGGACCGACGATGGGGCAAATCAGCCTTTGATAACTAACAACATTGATGAGTCCTCTGCATTGCCTTTCACTCATGGGTCGTGTTTTCGCTGTATGTGGTATGCCCGGCTCTGGGAAGGGTGAGTTCGCTCAAGTCCTTTCAAACAACGAGATTCCTGTTCGTTCTATGGGGGATATGGTTCGAGAAGAAGTTGCACGAAGAGAACTCGATGTTGCACCAGAAGTGTTTGGTATTGTTGCAGCGGATTTACGCCGAGAATTTGGAGATGATGTCCTAGCAGTCCGTCTTACTGCTGCAGTTGATGAATTGCTCAAAGACAATCCAATCGTCCTCATTGATGGACTTCGTGGAACTGCTGAGTACGATGTTTTCAAATCAACCTGGGGCGATTCATTCCAATCCGTTGCTATCGTTACTGAAAAGCAAATACGATTCGCACGAATGGAAGCAAGAGGTCGTAGTGAAGACGGTGGTACTGCGACGTTTGAAGCTCGAGATGAGAGAGAAAAAGGTTGGGGACTTGAATCCTTGATTGAATCTGCAGATGTTCAACTCGAAAACAATCTTGACCTTGTTCATTTCCAAGATGAAATTCGAACATGGCTTAACGCTCTGATGTAACGCCTTTTGCATCGTTTCGCGACCAAAGGTTATAGTCGGGCGCAGCCTGTCAAGGAACGCTTGGGGTGTTTGGTTTATGGCAAGGAAGAAGGGTGAAGGCGGTCGAGGTCGTCAAAGAGCTCAACAACGCGCTCAATATGATGAGTTAGACAAGTACCCGGTCATGCCTCCGCATGCCTTTGCAAGAATTGTACGTGACAAGCGTACCTTGAACATTATTTACCAAATCATCGAACCTCCGATGACAAAAAAAGAGCAGGAGCAAAGAGAAGAAATTATGGATATTTTCATTCGCTCTCTGACTGCGAATATCGAAGAGATCGATGCTAACCCAGAAGCGTACCTTCGAACTGCAATGGATAAGGTCATCAAATCCTACGGGATGAAGATCACCAAGAAATCCAAATCCAAGTTGTTCTACTACATTCGCCGTGACCTTATCGGATACGGTCAGATGGACGTTTTGATGAACGATGCAAACGTTGAGGATATCTCTCTTGACGGTACCGGCGTACCGATTTTCGCTTATCACAGGAAATTTGAATCTGTGGAAACAACTGTTGTTTGGAATACCGATGACGAACTTGAATCCTATGTCATTAAACTCGCACAACGATGTGGAAAGCATATTTCGGTTGCAGATCCACTTCTTGATGCAACTCTGATGGATGGTTCTCGTATCGTTATGAAATTGGGACGTGAAGTCTCAACTCGAGGTTCCTGTTTCTGTATTCGACGGTTCAAGGACGATCCGTTCTCTCCAGCAGATATTGTCGCGTTCCGTACCATGTCTTCTCTGATGGTTGCTTATCTTTGGATTGCCTTCCAAAATGAAGTTCCTATGCTGTTTGTAGGCGGTACTGCTTCAGGAAAAACCACTACACTCAATGCCATGTGCATCTTTATCCCATGGCAAATGAAAATCGTTTCAATCGAATCGACACGTGAAGTAAACATTCCTCAACCAAACTGGGTTCCGGGTCTGACTCGGCAAGGGTTCGGTGGAGAATCCAGCGAAGGTGAGATAGGGGAGTTCGAGTTGCTCAAAGCAGCACTTCGTGAACGGCCAGAATACATTATTGTGGGAGAAATTCGTGGTGCTGAAGCATACGTTCTGTTCCAAGCAATGGCTACTGGCCACTGTGCATATTCGACAGTTCACGCTGACTCTGTTCCTTCTCTGGTCCACAGACTTGAGAACAAACCGATTGACATCCCTCGAGTTCTGTTACCTGCACTTGAAGCCTGTGTAATTCAGATTCAAACACGTATCAATGGGCGACGTGTACGACGTTCTAAGCAAATTGTTGAGATTGTTGGTATCGATCCAAACTCAATGGAAGTGATCACCAACGAAGTCTTCCGATGGGATGTATCATCTGATGATTTCATCTTTAGTGGAAAGTCTTACGTTCTTGAGAAGATTATGGTAAAAATCAACTATTCTCAAGACGAGATGCGTCGTGAATTAAGAACACGTAAGCGAATTTTAGAATGGCTTGTTCTCAATGATATTCGTAAGGCTGACCAAGTGTCGCAAATCATTACTGAATACTACGTTCGTCCGAATGAAGTTCTTGCACGAGTCGACGGTCTACGCTGAGGTGTTTCTATGGATTTAACCGCATGGCAACGTATCTGTCATCGCCTTCTTGGCGGTGTGTTCAAGAGACGTGCCCGCAATGACAAGAAGCTTTCAAAGGATCTTGTCAAAGCGTCCATGCCAATGATGCCAGAGGTATATTTGGCTACAGTATTCGTTACAACCATTGTGGTATCCGCAATGGGAATTGGTATGGTTGGATTATTTTTCGTTCCTGAAATTGGGGTCATAGACCTGTGGGAGAGCCAACAAGACCCTGCAACTGAAGCAGTATGTTTTGAGTGGGAATATTGGAATACCGCACTCATTGACGAATCAAAGCCTGGAAATGGATGTCCGGATTACGATACCAAAGTCTTCCCACCAGCACTCAAGGTTTTACTCGTCATTATAGGATTCATTTTGGTTCCGTTTATGGCTTGGAAATTCAACAAGGGCGGAGCAGAACGAGAAGCAAAGCGCCGTGGAGATATGATTGAGAAATACCTCCCATATGCAGCATCTTACACCGCTGCAATGTCTGCTGCGAATGCAACACCAGCGAAGATTTTCAGATCGCTTGCGATGAACAAAGACATCTACGGAGACGTTGCAGATGACGCTGCTCTTGTCTACCGTGACGTTACCTTGCTTGGTTACGACTTGATTACTGCGATGAAGATGAGTGTTGATCGAGCTGCTTCTGTGTGGTTGACCGAATTCTTCCAGGGAATGGTTGGTACACTTACTGCTGGTGGTCAATTGAAACTCTACTTCCTAAACAGAGCAGAACACTACATGCGTGAGAACAGAACACGACTGCAGCAATTCCTTGAATCGATTGCAATGCTGGCTGAATCATACATTGTCGTTGCAGTTGCAATGCCACTGTTCCTGATTGTCATGCTCGTCATTATGTTCTGGGTATCGGGTTCAGGTGCTCAAATGTCGGAAAGTATGCTCTATGGAATTGTTCTTGGATTCGTACCAATGATTCACGTAGCGTATGCCATTTTGGTGTATACATCAAGTAAGGAACAGGATATGTAGGGAGGTGACAAGACTTGGCTCGAAAGAAAAAGAACAAGATTGTTGTTGACTTGGATTTGCCTAAAGACGACAGTACAATGACCAAGTTGTATGCAATTCTCTTCATTTCAATTTTACTTGGTATGGGTACTGCTGTAATGTGGGCGACAAATTCAGGTTTCATTCCAACCTCAAACGGTGAACCAATGTTTACCAACGTGGCATGTGGTGCCATAACAGGGGATAATGAAGCATTCAATGGTAATGTTAAACCAACATATGCTCAAAATCAATCCTGTTCTCTATTACAAGACAGTCCTGATATTGTAACATGGTCTGATGATCCTTGGGAAGATGTCATCTTTAGAGGGAAAAATTTCGACGTCCCCGGTGTGGATCCCTCGATGACTGGTGGAGAAGTTGTTCTTCAACCATTGACGCTGACGTGTGAAGTCGATGCGAATGAACCAGTATCCTACACAGTTGCAATTCGCAATCGATTTGGAGAGACCTTAGATTCTCATACCGGGAATACGGGAGTCTCATCGGATGATTGTGGCATTTACATGGAAACAATCGATGCAGGAAAGCGATATGAGATTGTTGTCCAAGCGAATTCCGATACAATCTATCTCAATTCATTTGAATTTGATATGGAAATCGAATATTACGATGGTATCCCTGCAAACATGAACAACAAGTCTCTCTGGATTGGTCCTGAGTTGAGTATTGGTCCATTGAGTGTATACCCGACCATCTTCTTGAACTTCTTTGGATTGATGTTCTTCTGCTTCCTCTGGCCTGCTTCAGCTTATTGGGAAGGTGTAGAGAACAAGAAGAATGAGATCGAAGAAAAGTTCCCTGATTTCCTTCGTGACCTTGCAGAATACTGGAAGGGTGGTCTATCCATGACAGTGGCAGTTCAAACCTTAGCAACATCAGAATATGGTGCTCTGAATGACGAAGTCAAAAAGATGAGCGACCAACTTTCATGGGGTATCAAATTCAGTGACGTTATTCTTCAATTCGCTGAACGTGTCGGTACACCTCTGGTCAAACGAGCAATTTCGTTGATTTCAGAGGCTGACAGAGCTGGTGGTAAGATTTCAGATATTCTTGTTACCGCTGCAAATGACTCTCGTGAAATTAAGTTCTTGGAAGCGGAACGGAAACGGGCAATTGGGTCCTACATTGCTGTTATTTGGACGTCGTATTTCGTTTTCCTTGGTGTTATCGTTGTTCTATCGACGGTCTTTATTCCAGCGATTGCCGGTTCAAACTCAGGCGATGAGGGTGGAGAAAGCATTGGAAACATGAAGATTCGAAACGTCGATCCTCTCTTTTTCCTGACAATTTTCTATTATGGCGTGACCATGCAAGCAATCGGTAACGGTTGTATGGCTGGATTGATGGCAACAGGTCGTTTCTCAGCAGGATTCAAACACTCCGGGATGATGATTTTGGTTGCATTGGTTGTTTTCAATGTCATCGCATTCTCTCCAGAATTGATTGGTATTACCGGTCTTCCTGGGCTCAATCCATCGATTGGTACGTTCGTTCCTGCTCCACTGACTGGAGGATGATCTCATGCGCGATGATGAGGAAGCTCAAGTCCACATCCTTGAGATGTTGACACTGTTTTGGTTGTTCTTTATGTCAGCCACTTTCCTCATTCGAGTGAATGTTCCTGATGCTCGCTCAGTAGCCATTGATGCATCTCTTGAGACTGCGGGAGAAGACGCCTTGATGGCGAGTATGGCATTACCTGCTGAACTGACTGGAGAGAGCCGACTGCATGAATATCTTTCATTGGATTCGTTCGATGATGCATGTACATTGCTTCAGGAGATGTTACCTGTTGGTAAGGAAAGCAATTGCTGGCTTGCGCAAAATGCCATGCCTGCAACACCTTACGGTGAAGTTGGAACTCCAAATGGGGCTACTGTAACTGTTCACCAACTCCTTGTTGTCGATACGGATGTTTGGACCATTAGTCTCGATGTTTGGTCTCGTGGAGGTGTCTCCTGATGCGTCCTCCAGTACATGATGACAAAGCGCAGATGCTTCTAGCAACTGGAGTCGTTTTGATGATGTCCTTGCTTTCTATGGCCATTTTTGGCATCAAACTCGCAGGTATGTCCGTACCTCACGATGTTGCAAATGATGCCGTTCTTCACACCTCAGAAGACGTCCAAGAAACTCTTCCTTCCCTCGTCCAAGCACGTGCAGAAATTTGGTATGATAACGGTGTCTCTTCGATGGAATC
>QQSG01000092.1 GCA_003602665.1 Candidatus Poseidoniales archaeon | reverse complement strand
CCAAGATGGGCGCTTGCATGGAAATTCCCACCTGAAGAAGCCACATCTGTCTTGCTTCACGTTGATTGGCAAACTGGTCGGACAGGGACCATCACTCCTGTTGCACGCATCGCACCTCAACGCGTAGGAGGGGTAACGGTTGAGAACACTACGCTGCACAATCTCGGCGAGGTCGAGCGTTTGGATATCAGCATTGGAGATAAAATTCGAATCGTTCGAAGAGGAGATGTTATTCCAAAAATCGAGGCTAGTCTTGGCCCTGCATCACAAACCGATCTCGAAGGGCGAGTCCATGCAGATGGAGAGCAGTTCATCGGCTTGTTACCAGAAAGAAAGCCGATAGATGCGCCCGATGCATGTCCTGCATGCAATGGTGCAGTGGAGATTGAGGGCGCCTTCATTCGATGTGTCGATGTACATTGTGACGCCAGAATGGGAAGAAGCATCCTCTACTATTGTCGTGCATTGGAGATGGATGGTATTGGCGAGAAGCTCGTCGACCAGCTCCTTTCAGAGGGGCTCATAGATGGCATAGCGGACCTCTATGAGTTGGATGAAACAAAACTTCTGTCCCTTGAACGAATGGGACAGAAATCTGCAACGAATGTTCTCAATGAGATTGATAAGACTCGTTCCATGACCTTTTCAAAATTCCTTCAAGCACTCGGATTACCAGGTATTGGACCAGAATTAGCGTTTGCTATCGCCGTACATTTTCAACAACCTACCCGGATGATGGAATGGGTTTCGAAGAGTTATGAAGAGCCCGAGAGAATCCAAGAATTGACCTCTCTCGAAGGTGTAGGAGAAATCGTTACGCTTCAATTACGAGACGGAATTAAGGTCCGTAGTCAGGCAATTGAGTCTCTCCTCTTACATCTAACGATTCAAGCAGAGCAACCCAAAATCGACCAGGGTCCATTTGTTGGTATGACGTTCTGTGTTACAGGAACGCTTTCCGAACCGAGGAAAACCATACAATCGAGAATTAAAGCGGCCGGAGGAAAAATTGTTGGAAGCGTATCAGGTAATCTCTCAGTACTCGTTGCTGGAGAAAATGCTGGCTCCAAACTCGCCAAAGCAGAGAGTTTAGGCGTTACTGTTTGGAATGAAGAACTCCTCACACAACAGATTCTCGATGAACCAATCCAAGAGAAATCAACCGACAAAGCCCACTCAGAGCAACCGACTTTATTCGATTATTGAGAAATTCGCTGACCATGAGAACGAACTCTTTTACACAAGAAGTGTGAGGTTGACTTATGAAAATGCGTACGCTTGGTCTTTTTGCAATCCTTTGCTTGGCCATGGCTGCGCCCATGACGAATGCGTATAGTGGTGGAATCTACGGTCAGGGTACTGGATGTGGTGGTGGCTATTGCCATGGCTCTGGAACGCAGACAGCAACCCTCTCAATGTCAGGACAGCCAACAACATATGCTGCTGGAAGTACATACACATTAACGATATCAGTAACTGGTGGAGTATCCTCATCCAACGGAGGATTCGCTTTAGATGTCGACAAAGGCTCATTATCGTCCCCGGGAACTGGGGTCAAGATCAATACTGCTGCAAATAGTGCAACACATACGAACTACAATTACAGAAGTTGGAGTGTTGATTGGACAGCACCTTCAACGGGTTCAGGTGTTGTATCAATCGATGTCGCTGCAAATGCTGTTGACGGAACAGGAAGTACCTCTAATGATGTATGGGATACTTCAACGTACCAGATTTCAGAAGGAAGCGCACCTACCAATACTGCTCCAACGGTGAGCAATATCTTGCTCAGTCCAACCATTGCAAGTACAACAGACACTCTTGTTTTATCATATACCTTTGATGATGTAGACGGCGATATAGAAGTAGGCTCAACAATTCAATGGTTCAGAAACAGTGTTCTCGAAACTTCGCTAAATGGAATGATGTCAGCCCCTTCTTCCCAGACAGAAAAGGGTGAGAGCTGGATTGTAGAAATCACTCCAAATGATGGAACCGATTTTGGAACAATGGTTGCTTCCAGTTCAATTACAATCGGCAACTCAGCACCTGTACTTTCTTCTGTCTCAATAGGGGTCTCAAATCCTGGAACAACAGATGATCTATCTGTCCTGAATTCATCTTCAGATGCAGATTCAATGGATACGCTGACGTACGAATATCGCTGGTATCTTGACGACAATCTCCAACCCTCTTTGGACGGGCTTTCTCCTCTTCCTTCATTTGCAACTCGAAACGGAGATTCATGGGAGATCGAAATGCGGGTTTCTGATGGAACAGATACTTCGTCTTGGTTAAAATCGTCTGCGGTTGTTATCGGTTCAACCACATCGAACACTCCTCCTTCAGTAGATAGCGTTACCATTACACCAAACAATCCGACTACAGAAAGCGACCTAAGTGTTACAGTTACTTCATCAGATGATGACATGGACTCAATTGTCGATACAGAATACNGATGGATGAAGAATGGTGTACAGACAGGTATGGAATCAGAAATACTGTCTTCGCCGAACACCATGAAAGGGGATTTTTGGAGCGTAAGTGTTCGTGTAAATGACGGAACGACATGGTCCTCATGGCAATCTTCTCCTGCTATAATGATTGAAAATAGTGCTCCTGTTTTACAATCAGCATCAATTAGCGCTACACAAGCAACGAGTCTAACAAACGTCTCAGTTGATGCTCTGATGACCGATGCCGATCTCTTAGATAGTCTAACATTCAACATTCAGTGGTATCTTGATGATGTTGTTCAACCAGAATTGAATAACGTGAATCCATTACCATCATCTCAAACCTCGAAAGGACAGAGCTGGTCAGCAGTCATTCATGCATTCGATGGTTCTGATACCAGTTCAGAAAGTGAAATATTGTACGTTGACATCATAAATTCTGAACCATCAGTAAAAGCAACTGTTGGTGAATCAATCAACTCACAAGAAGATATTACGCTTGTAATCGACTCTTCGGATATTGATTCCGATACCATAGAGGTAACCGCCATTACATGGTTTAGGAATGGATTTAGGGAGGGGTCTCTGGACAATGCAACGACTGTCCCTTCGTCATATCTTGGCCCTGGGCAAATATGGAGTGTGGAAGTTCTTGTTACAGATGGCGAAGAAACGGGACTTTCATCGACATCAATTACAATTTCCAATGCCCCTCCAATCGCTGTCATAACGACATTGACTGAATCTGCATACGCTGGTGAACGCGTTCAATTGACAGCTGATTCTTCTTCCGATCCAGATAATAGAATCATTGGCTATCAATGGGCCTGGTCACAATCTTCCGGCGGACAATCCTCAACATCTGGGACGGATATTTCTTTCCTTATGCCCGCTGCAGGGAGTGTTTCTGTAACGCTCGTCGTAACAGATGAATCTGGTGCAATTGATGAAACAACATCAGTTATCCAAGCGCTATCTGCATTGACTTGCCCAGCCTTGACCTCATCACTATCAAATGGAAATGTCGATCTAGTGTGGACGTGGAATAATCAAGAATCTGCGGATTTCAACGTTTATCGGAATGGGGTTCTTCTGGGCCAAACAAATCAAACAAGTTTTACAGATACTCCAAGTATTCTCGGCCCGACAACCTACACATTAACCACAATCATTGGTGACCGAGTTTTGGAATCCTCTTGTCAAAATCCTTCGACGCAGATCACAATTGATGCACAGGCTGCTGAATTTGATGATGGTCCTTCAACTGCTCTTGGTTTTGGCTTGGGGTCTCTTTACACCATCCTCGGCCTTCTTTTCCTTGTTGCAGTAATTCTTAGGAGAGGTGATTGATTTGAGAGCACGTTTGACAGTTTTTCTTGTTCTCGCTTTTTTGGTTCCTCTTCATGTCAGTGGAAATCCTGGAGGTGTAGGAAACGGATTAGAAGATATGCAATGTGGAGGCGCATGTCATGGCGATGCAAACCAGAATGCGACATCCAATCTCGGTTTAGACCTCCAGCCATCAGAATCAGTTTGGGTAGGGCAACCAGCCGAAATTACGGTTAAAATTTCTGGAATTGGAATAGAACACAACCTCGATACGCTTGGAATCTTCCTATTATCGACAACAAATGCAAATGGAGATATCCCAACCTCACACGGGTGGGATATACTCTCTGATGGTATGGGCGATACGAATAATTACATCGAAATTTCAATGGATAACCCACCTACATCTGTCTATTCACACACATGGATTCTAAGGGCCGATGAAGTCGGTCCTAAGACGCTCTATGTTGCTGTACAGCACGGAGATAGTTCAGGAAGCCCATATTTTGGGATATCTCAAGCCTTTGAAGTGAACGTGATTCCGATTCCTGAGAATCTTCAACGATTGCATCCAGAGTATTCTCCACCGACGTCTCGAGACATCGGTGAATCGACTGATTTGTGTGTTGAAACAATCAATGCTTCGAGCGTTGTGATTGAATGGCGTGAGCCATCAGGGAATCCTATTCAACTACCAACATCCCCTGATGAAGGCTGTTGGAAGGCCTTGTTACCTGCCGCTATTGATGAAAACACGATCCAATGGCGGGCGATTCTTGAGGGAGATGGACCTACTCAAACGACTCCCTGGTTCTCATTATCCAGTCTTGAGCCCAAATGGGAAGCAAGCGAAATGGCATTGAACCTTCAATCGATTGCCCACATCGTTCTTTTCTTTGGAATAGTACTTTTATTGAAGATTCCAAGAAAGAAGACTTCTGAATTTAACAAATACGAAGCGTCTTCGGAAGTAGTTGAACAAGAAAATTTAGGGCCGCCACTACCCGTCGAGGGCTTGCCAGATGGATGGAGTATGGAACAGTGGAATCACTATGGGGCTGACTATTTGGAGGGGCGCCTATGATCGAAAACGGGACATTCCACGTCATTACGACAGAATTAGTTGTAGGCTCTTTCGCTCTTGCAGGACTTTGTTTTGTGCTTCATTCATTCTTTACTTGGAGACAAACTGAATCCTCTCAGTATTCTCAAATTGCAGATACAACCGCACATGCTGCTCTACTTTTCGGGCTACTTGCGCTCCCGTTCGCGATAATCTCAGGTTTGGGAGCTTCTCCAACAGGGGCTCATACATCTCCGCTCTTGGCAAACAAGATGTTGCTGTCCACCGCTGGTGGAGGGCTTGCTATTGGAGTACTCTTCACTCGTTGGAAATTGGATGCGCCTATGAAGAACGCTGAGTCATACATTCACAATGCACTCGGGGCATCATCAACCGGATGCATGCTTCTAACTGCTTCATTGGGCGGCACCTATAGTCGAGGAGATTCTTTAACAGAATTTATTCCATGGATTAAGACAACAACGCCACTTCTTCCTTCATGGATGAGTATCCTTGTGATACTCATTGTGATTACAGCGCTCTTACTTCGAAGAACTTCAACCGTAAAGCATGGATGAAGGAGAAGGGCTCTCCGCAGGTGTGGCTGCATTAAGAAGAGATTTCAACTGTTCTTCAAGCATCTGTGCTTCTTTTAGAAGTGGCTCATCATCGAGATGAATTGTTGGAAGGATAGAGTTGAGTTTCTTGACCAATGTAGCAGCAGCTCTTGCGTCAGGGAATCGTGGATCTGCTTCGACCATGATGCTCATGACATCGATTGAACGACGTCGTGCCTCGCTGAGTAGGACTCCATTAACACCACGAATGACTCCGTTTGTTAACATTGGAACTCCGAGGTCACCAAGCATGGATACGACATTATCTGTTGCTCCTATTCCTACAAGGTCGGTTTCTGGTGTATCCTCATATTCGATGGTTGGTTCTTCGATACCGTTATTTCCAGACAAACCTTCCTTTGAAAACGCATCAACAAGAATACCCATACGAATTTTGGAACCCTTTGACCAATCATACAATGCCCATACGATATCATGAACTAACGGACTTGGAATGACCAACTCACTCATGATGAGAATAATTTTGTCGCAGCCATCAATACTGCATTCAGGTTTACCAGCATAAGCACGAATAATCGGCATTGGCTTCCCGTCTGTTACGAGGGTTAACGGAGGTAGACGTGGATCGACAACGCCGCCAACAAATTCCAAATCTAAATTGTCAATAAGAAAGTGTCCGACGACGCTTGAAACCATTCCCACACTCGGGAAACAAGTAATGACCAAAGCCTCTTCAGTAATCACATCGGATCGAATCTTGACCATTGTTCCTTCCATGTCCTAAGGTCGAGGCGGAGGCATTCAACACTTTCGGCTACAAGCGTAGGTTTGATGTCCCTCAATGCCTACCGAAGAACATGGTCGAAGAACGACAGCACAGACTCTCACCTTCGGCATGGAATCGTTACGAGACTTGTCCACGCATGTATTGGCTCAGTAGGCAGGGTTTGCCTCGTAAAGCGGGAATGGCAGCATCTCTTGGTACAGCAGTTCATGCCTCTATCGAAGACCTTCTCCAAATCGATCTCGATGGACGTGAATTGTCAGAATCTAACTGGTTACCTGATGCAGCAGAGGAGATTCTTAGGAAGCGTTGGGAGGAAGAGAAGGAAATATTCCATGAGACTCCACGCCATCCAAATTGGAAGGAAGACAAGTACAAAGAAGCTAGAAAACAACAAACTGGTGCTGTAAATATGCTGTTAGATCATGTTGGAATCGCAGGTCTTTCATTCGAAAGAATCACAGTTGCACTATGGAAAAAAATACAATCACTCGTTATTGCAGTTGAAGGCGAATTAGTAACAAAAGACGGACATCTAATGGGTCGCTTAGATTTGCTACTCGCAGAGATCGACAAAGAAGGAAAACTCGCAGGTTGGCTCGTTGCAGACCTAAAAACAGGAAAGGCTCCAATCGGTTCACTCAAACCAGAAGTGAATCGACAGCTTCGAATGTACAGGGATATTTTACTTTCAAACAACCCCAATCCGCCCCCTGTTCGAGCAGAAGGATGGTACACAAGCACCACCTCAAAATGGGTCGCTAAAGGCGATAATGTCCTGGAAGATGCATTGGCTGCTTGGAAGGCGACCCAGATTACAGAAGAACCACTTGCTCCAACACCTGGGCAATCTTCCTGTGGCGGATTTTGTGATTGGAAAGCGTGGTGCCCACACTGGTTAAAGTGGAGACATGAAAGTGGAAGCCTCCACAAAGGCGATTTTGCAGATGGTGTAATTCTGATTCATCAGTACAAACCCTCACAAGGAATTGCAATTGTAGAGTCGTGTACGCCCGTGGGGGATCAAGGCGAAGTTGAATCCAGTGGGGAGAAGCGAAGTGTCCAATTCGATGGGAAAGGAAAAGAAGTCCTTGAAAAGTTGCTTGATGATGGACATGAAGGTCCTATATTCATCGGCAGTGCTATGATGAATCGAGATGTTTGGAGAGTTGGCCCTTGGTGCGATGTTCTTCCATGGGCTCCAATTCCAGATTCAGGAAACTGAATCAAGACCGAGATAGGTTTTGATTTCTTCCGAAGCCCTTTGGTCTTCAATACCATTTGGTGAAATAAGCCAGTGTAGATAGCCGATGTCTGATTCTAACAATTCCTTCAGGTGACGTCCTCGATGTCGACCAACGGCTAGAACCATGTGTTCTCCATCACGACGCACCATTCCGTTTGGGTCGACCAGTTCGAGATCATCTAATTGCCGCCCTAAATCTGATTGTGGGGATGCTGTAGAACCAGTTGCACACCATTGCTCCACCTCAAGTAATGATTTACGGAAGTGTGTCGGATGGTCAAGTCCAAGCTTCCAAAGTAGCAATAGTGAAGCAGCAGCATCAGCAGCAGCAGTGTGGGCATTTTCAAGTGAGATGCCATGTCGGGCACATTGGGACCCTAGTCGATGTGGGCGCGGTAGTTTGAGTCTTCGAACCATTTCAAGCGTATCCAAAATCGCCTTAGGTTCTGGCGGTAAAGCCCCGATTCTCAAAAACTCATTTCGTAGCATAGGCATGTCAAATTTTCGAACATTGTGGCCTACAAGCACGCTACCTTGAATCAGCGCAGCAACTTGATCTGCAATCGCAGAAAAGTCTGGTTCACCTCGTACGTCAGAATCTGAGATGCCATGGACCCTTTGCGCTTCGTAAGGAATCGAACGTCGTGGGTTGACCAATCGATCATACGAGACTTCTGAACCATCAACATCTGAGCCAATAAGAGCCAACTGTACAATTCGGTCACGGGATGTGCTTATCCCGGTTGTTTCCAAATCAAATGCAAGAACTCGTTCGCCGTTTAGGAGTTCCATATGTCGTGCTAAGTGCGACGATTGAAGAACTATCGCCTTAGCCAACAAGATTAGAAAAGGCAATGAAGAAGGAACTCCTACTGTTAATCATGGGATTTTTTCGCCGCTTTTTTACAAAGAAGAGCCAAGAAGCAGAAACAGAAGTTAGTTTCGAAGAATCTGAAGAGGAGATACTCGAGGTACTAAAGAAGCAATACGTTGTTGATGTAGGTGAGAATGTAGAATCGATTGAATCGATTCTTGACGAAGATGAGGAAGAGATAATTCCAAGCCACGTTCAACCTGCTCCAGATTATGATCAATCAAATGCGGCAGTTGAGGATGTTTTAGTGGAAGATGAGATGGAAAATTATTCAGAAAAGAATGTCGTAACGCATGATTCTATCGAAGAAATTGGAGACCACCTTAACTCAGCAAAAATAATTGGAGACCTCCCGGAAGAGGTTTCGTTTGATTGATTCTGGACGAGAAAACAGTATCTAAAACTACCATCTGTGTGTACAGCATTACAACATGGTTAGATATAGGATTAGGTTGAAGACTATTTATGGAAGGGAGAAACAAGCGAATGAAAGGGCTTGGATTAGTCCTTCTCATGTTCTCTTTTTCTCTTGCTGGTTGCACGGGGATTCTTGACACAGCACCTGAGCCTAGAGCGACAATGGAGGCTTATCCTCTTCTTATTCAAGAAGGCGAAATGGTAACATTTGATGCTCGAGAATCGAATGCTGTCGAGGGCGTCATTACTGAGTATCGTTGGGATTTTGGAGACGGTGAAAAACGAGAGACTGTGACCGGATTCACCTCCCATACGTACAAGATGTTTGGCGCCTACACAGTAACTCTAACCGTTGAAAACGATCAAGGTGGAGTCGACGATACCTCTGCAGTCGTTGTCGTAAACGGAGCGCCAGTCATCGATTTAAAATATCCAGAAAACCCAAGAGCAGGTGATTCTGTCCTTCTCGACGCATCAGCATCTGTTGATCCAGAAGGGAATGATTTGCTTTACTCATGGGATTTAGATTGGGGGGTTGATTCAGATGGTGATGGCGATGGTCGTAATGACATCGATTCCACCGAGAGTCAAGCGCTGATTCCGACCAATAAAAGCGGTATATATGTTGGTTCTGTAACTATCGACGATGGCCAAGAAGGAGTTTTAACCGAGGTGTTTGAACTCAATGTATCAACAAGACGGTACAGTGTCGTCTGGAAGGAGAAAGTCATTGAACAGTCATGGTCGGACTACCTTGCAGAGGGAGATGAATGGAGCCAGGAAATCATGCCAGGTTCTTCAGGCAGAATCATTTCTTACGAAGCAATTCTCGAATTAGAAAACGATTTGATTCAGCCTTACGATAACTTCACGCTCGTTGTTACCGTCCCTCAAGATAATTACCAAAAACAAGGAGATACCGAAGCTGGAAACATAACAAGAAATGAGAATGCAAAAGCGGTATTAACAGACGATAAACTCAATCCATTGGGCGGTGAAGGAATCTATGATTCAGATAGCATGGAAATGGTAACCAGCATGCTGCTTAATGAACCCGGTTCAGCATTTGGTCAATCACCTTGGGTGCTACTCGTGCAAGCCCTACAAACAAACCCAGACTCTACTGTTGAGATTCTCCCAGACCCAGACCCAGGGAACGATTGGACATTAACCATAAAAATCACAATACAAGAACCNGTCATTACAGAAATCGCATTCGAGTAGGTTAAGACGAAAAGAGTTTGAAGGACTGTTGACTGGAAGGGTTGAGTGGCATGGTTGAATCTGTTGAAATCAGTCGAGTAAACATACGAGATACATTGTCTTTGGACCTATCTGTTTGGATGCATCATCCAGACGACATGGATTTCAGACCTGCCATGTCCTGTAAAGATAAGACACTCACAATCCGTTCTCAGACCTCAGGGGAAACACTTGCGTCTGTTGATCTAGATGATGATCAAATGCAAGCACTTGAAGCATCACTTACCGCGGAACTACGTGTCAAATTTCATGTTCACGGCATGCATGGTCGCTTGGACAAGATTGCCCCAATTATAGCCGATGGCAAAGCAAAGAAACTTGCAACAGCAAATTGGAAAACCACTCAACCGGTTTCATTCGAGTAGGGATTCCCCCCATTTCTTTCATAACCGTAAACGACGAAAGTTGTAATTATGTCACCAAGACGATTGGGAAAAGGTTCTCAAAAGAAAGCACGATTTGAACGATTAAAAAATGAGATAATGCGATTTGTAACGGCTAACCCAGGATGTTCAGCCCAATCCATCGTTGCTAATCTTTCTCATGATAGGGTCATGAGGAACCATGGTCTTACGCCGAGGAAGGTTGGATTCTTTATCCCAAGACATCTAGCAGACCGACTGACTTGGTGGCAAGATCATCGTGCAGGAAGACGTGTTTATGGTCGCCTTGATGAAAACGATGAGAATCTCGCCTGATGGGATGTCACTTATCGAAAACAACTCACATTCACACTCATCGATACCGACGAACTCATGAGTCTTCACCTCTTGCTGTGACTATGAGCGAAGAGCAACAGGTTGCTGCATACTTCGACCTCGACGGGACATTGCTCAATGCTTCAAGCGAAAAAACACTGACTGGTGTACTTGCAAAAAGACGCCCGTGGCGAATTCCTCACGCCACAGTAGCGTGGACATTTGGAACAGTTTTTGGCCTCCTAACAGGGAAATCCCCCTATGACGCTTTACGGAACAGGGGCCATCTTTCTCTAGCTTCTTGGTCAGTTTTAGAACAATATTCGGATGAAATAGCCCCTCTATTGCTCGAGCCGAAGGTATCTCAACAGGCATGGGAAAAGATTGCATGGCATCGAGAACAAGGCCATCGACTTGTCTTAGTCACTGCTACAGTAGCGCCTATGGCCGAAGCAATGGGGCGAATATTAGGCATGGACGAAGTATATGGCTGTGGGCCAAGTAATCGTAATGGCATTCTTTCTGGCTCTGAACGAGGATGGTCTGTTCCACGAAGGAAAGGCAAGGTGCCAGTCGTCGAAATGGATGCCAAGGAAAACGGACATGACCTTTCCAAATGTTATGGGTATGGGAATACGCTTGCAGACTCTTGGTTCATGCGAATATGCGGTCATGCGATAGCTGTGAATCCAGAATCTTCTCTGAGATCATTCGCTAAAGAGAACAAATGGGAAATCGTGGAATGGCCTTAGCATCTTCATATAGTCTTGAAAATAGATTCTTTCATGAGCGGTTTATTTGATATCGAAGACGAAAACGAGAAAGAGATTCCATCAGCCTCCTTCGAGTACCAAGAAGATAAGAAGAATGTGTTCAGGAATCTTGTAACTGATAGCTTTACAGCAATGCAGACTTCCTTTGACTATCTTCTAAAAACAATTGAAAGAAATCCAGACCGGATTATTTTCGGGGTTGATAAGATCATCATTCTTGGAAAACTTGCCACCTATTCAGTACCCCTTGAAGGATTAATTCAACGGATGAGAAACCCCTATGCTGGCGGTAGCGGGCTCAATTCAACAACTGCTACATTCAAAGGAAAACTCGATGGAAAAGAAGCATCAGTCTGCATTCAACCAGACCATCAAAATGCTGCTAACCTTCCTGGTTGCGACATCCTCGATTCATATTTCTTGATGCTCCTTAATGATGACAAGTTCATTCATCAAGAGAGGCATGGGCCGCTGCGTCATGCACTGCTCAACTTGTATGGCCTTTCTGCAAGCCCAGCATCCGCAGCATTCAAGAAATTCCTTGATGAGACGATGAATGCTACATATCTCCCTGAAGAAAATGTGGTCGAAATCAAAGGAACGAATGGTTGGAAATGGAGAATGGGTGATGGCAATCCCCTTGTTTCTGGCTTCACAATATGGTTCAAGAAACCAAGACAACGAGCATGGAAAAAAGTTGTCCAAGATACCGTAGAATTTGAGTATGCATATCACTATGAGGATGTATTCAGTATCCTTGATTTGCTTTCCGACTCCCCTCGGGTTTTAGTTGAAGACGAAACTTACGCTTCTGATGGCTATTTTAGAAAGGTGGTTGGTCCTCATTATTCACCTCTTGAGAAGCGATTAATTGCGGACGAAAAAAGTGCTCGCGAAGGCGCAGAGTCTTGAGTTGGCGGCCCCACCGCGATTCGAACACGGGTTGCTGGCTCCGCAAGCCGGCGTGATATCCAAGCTACACTATAGGGCCCTTGGTAATCGAATCCACCGACCACTTGGATATAAGCGCAACGGCACGATTTACCAGTTTCTGTACAAGAGTTCATTGCGTTTATCCTTCTGGCCTAAACATGGCAGTTCGTTTGCAAAGAGGTGTCGACTTCCCAATGGTCGATCTTGCAAATATTGCTTATTATCCAAGGATATTCGACTTAGCACACCGTTTCTTTGAAGACTCTTGGGAGCATATCTGTGGAATTAAGTATTCAGAACTAATATTGGAACGGCAGATTGGGTTTCCAGTCGTTCATGTAGAATCCGATTTCATTGCACCCCTCCGGTATGGAGATATGGTAACTGCAACAATATGGATTGAAAAAGTTGGAGATACATCGTGCACATGGCGCTACGAATTCCATAATCAAGACAATGTATTACTTTGGACGTCGACTCAGGTTACCGTTTGTGTTGATATGGGTACAATGAAGCGTATTTCAATTCCAACCTTTTTGAGAACGGGGTTAGATAACTGTGAGAAAGGTGTTCATAATGGATGAAGAGACGGTCGATATGTTTGCAATTCGTCCCGATAGGAAAGGGCCGAAAACGGTCGCAATTCTCCTTCTCTTGGGAGCGCTCTTTTTCGGAGTCTTAGCCTATACTGATCTTACAAACGCAAACTCTGAAGAACTATCTGAAGCTCAAATTGAAACACTTATCAACGTTCCAAATCAACAAGGTGAGAATCTTAGCATCGAACAATACCAAGATTTTCACAAGGAAATTAATGAATCTAATGGATATCTCATCCGAGGAACGGCACTTGGAGTTGGAAGCGTCTTCGTCTTCGTAGGCAGCATCCTTCTTTTCGGTATGAAACCAATAGGCGGGAAGATAGCATTAGTTGGCACTGGTATTACCTTTGTTGGTGGAGTCTACGGTTGCATGATTGTCTATGATGCAGCCAAAGAACATCTGCTTGAATCAATGTTGGTTCAAACACATGAAATCACGGCTTATCTTTGCGGAGTGTGTTCCTTTTTATGTGGAGCAATGGCTCTCCTTCCTCTGATAAATGCAAGAGCTAAACTAGCGTTTGATGAAGCCAATTCTGTGCAATTAGTTCAAGATGAATCAGAATGACCGTCAGGTTTAGGCCACTTCTTTTTCAAGGCCTTTTCAAGATCTTCATTCACGATAGCATTCCACCAATCACTTCCTTGCCAGATTGCATACTTTCCTCGTATACCTCGTAAATCAGCGCCTTTGAGTTTACAATTCCTGAAGTTTGAGAGATTGCATCGTGCTTTCCGTAAATCAGCGCCCCTGAAATCGGCTCCATCAAAAGCAGACTTCATGAGATCTGCTTCAACCAAGGATGCTTTACGAAAATCACAATCAGTAAAGTCACCTTCCGTTAAATCAGCTTCATCAAGTATTGCTCTTCGAAACGTAGAACCCTTGTGTCTACCTTTACGGAGGAGCCCCTTGCTGTGATTTTGATATGAGTAATCTAAGACAACGTTGTCTCCGGATTCTGGGTCGTCACGGGGATCGCCCGTTCCCCCACCTGTCATGACCATGATTCACTCAGGAAGTTGATTGTTTATCGAGGTGCGCCCTACCAGCATCGGTAAGGATTGCGAATCGATTTTTGTCTCCATGTTCAAATGGTACTTCGAGTAAACCGCGTTCTCTGAGCCTGTTTAGATACAGAGATAAATTGCCAGGGGGGTCTATTCCGCCATCGGAAAAGAGTTGATTGACAACACGTGGCGGGCTATCTTGTACATTCTCTACGTCACGAAGGTAATGAATTGCAGCAAGTACTTGGTCAGGCTTCTTGTTGAGTGCACAATTTTCAACAAGGGATCTAAACGCAGAACCTCGCTCTGGAAGACCGGCATCTCTTGCAGCATCGATAGCAGCTTCAATAGCAGCATCTCTTGCTTCTTTTACGCGTTCGAGTACAATTGACCATGTATCATCATGTCTCATTTGTATAAGTCGTGCATCGACTTCTACAGTTGCTCCGCTTACGTCAATTTCTAGGTCGCCTGCAGTGACCATTATTTTCGCTTGTGCTACCATGGGTATCAGTCTAAGGAAACCCCCCCTTATTGATAACCCTTGTATATTTACCACGATAACAAAATATCTGCCGATGTAGGAAAATATCGACTCCGAACATCACAATCGAAGCGTAATCGACTTGAAGTATAGGTAGTCTGCGTAGAATGCAGGTGATACCATGGACGAAGCCCAAACCCGTCGAAAATCTCTTTTCTTAGTCTCAATTTTATTGGCTTCAGTTCTGTTTATTTCTCCATCTACAGGCTCTGCCACCCAAGTCTCGACATTTACGAACAATACCTCCAGTATCTCGATTTCATCAGATGGTAACAATACCTCGCTTGCTTTAGAAATTGACCTAGAGAGAAACGTTACCTATCAGGATGCATCTTTTGTGGTTGACAGTTCCCATGCTTCTGCAACCCCTGGAAGCGTATACATTAACAACAGCCAAGGAAATACGATCTGGAGTTACTCAGGGCTTGGTTATGGGGATTTATCGCATCAAAACAGTTTCCAAACTGGAGACACCTACGACTTAGTCCATCTCAATAACAGCACTGGGATGCCAACTCCTATTTTACTTCCGAAGAATGCTTCATTGCAAACAAGCCAACTCAATATCACATACACGCCGAATATTGAAGCACAATATGTTCATGTGGGATCTATTCAGCAAATGGAAATGGGTGATTCAAATGGTGATTCCATGGCTGACGCATTTGTCTTATCGACGCAGAATTACTCGACTGGAGTGGGTACTGGATTCGCCGTCGTTACCAGTAACATCACCACGATGACGTACAGCCTCTCCAATTGGACAACAACCTGCCAAACATCAGAAAGAATCAGAGTCGCTGACATGAATAACGATTCATTTGATGATGTTGTCACGTTTTCCCAATACAACAATACAATGTGTATCCACTACTATAACTCAACCACTTCAGCTTACGACCCTTACTTCAATGTAAACATCACAACTTTCCCAATCGACGTAAAATTAGTAGATATGAACGGTGATAACTTTTCCGACTTTCTTACAATCCACGGATATTCTGGGGGGAATGGACTCGTTGCTCTTAGTTTATTCAATGGGACCACAAACGTATCAAGGATTGCAGATACAGCTGATATTTACAAGTATAACTTTTTCCAAGGGAGAGCGAATTTACGCAGCATGCACGTCGGTGAATTCTTCGCCCCGAACCGCTCTGAAATGATAATCGTGGTCACAGATGATAATAACGATGCAACTGAAATCATCTACGATGCACAGACACAGACGATTAAACCGCCCGTCAATAAATTCCGTGGGCTATCTGCATTCTCGGTACCTGGCGATGTCGATGGTGACGGGGACATCGATTTCATTACGCCCAAAAATATGGGTTCAGATATTCTAGTGAATAACGGACAAACGTGGACTAGGGTTCAAACAAATGTTCAGATCGATACCAATAACGCAAGTATTGCAGACCACAATAACGACGGAACCGCATCGTTCTTCTTACCCGATCCAGGATTTGGAGATAACAACCCTGCTACGGTTGATGGCGACATTGGATTTAGATCAATTGACGTTGCAGGCGCTGGAGCCCCTACATTGGAACCTCTTACGCCATGGTCTCAGCCGCGTGACATTCACTTTGCAGACGTAGATGCAGACGGGTTGATGGAACAATTTGTTCTTGCAGGGGAGTTCTCTCAAGGAATTTTCATTGGCGCCTGGCACAATCTTTCGATAGATGTTGACGTAGACAGCAATATGGATATTTGGACAGAAGGTTACTCAAGCAGCACAATTTCAAGCATTGGAGTCCTAACTCTCTCAGACACGAACGATATCATACGAGACTCACTTTCACCACGTATCCCTGCCTATCCTGGTTTTTCTGATGGATACGGCATTGAAATGGTCAACAACATGATGTCTCTTTCTAGCAATTCAAATGGAACTGCAAATCTTACTGATTTGGATATCGCCTATGATGTTGCCTTCCAAGTGACGACAAGCACTGGAACTATTGGTTCACTAAGTAACTCTCTGAACCAACAAATGCTCCCTGGAACAGGAACCTATACTGTGATTTTACCGGTTGAAACATCTAAACCTGGCAGTTTTGATGTTACTTCATTCAGTGCTAATTACACCCTCGGCGCACCGAATCTTGCCTTGCCGCCTACGCCAGTCTTATCGATTCAATCGCTTACTGAAAATCACGTAACCATAGAATGGCAACAGTTGTCGAGTTACGGCTCCGATTTATTATCGTTCCAAATTTTCAAGATGTCCTCTTCATCAGCGTATGATTGGACCACCCCACATGATATCGTGTCAGGAACAAACAACTACACTGACACTCAAGTTGATATTGGTTCAACCTATGGATATGTCGTACGTTCAACTCACACCTATGGTGTCATCAGCAACCTTTCTCAATCACTATCGGTAACCATACCATATCCAGCGGCTCCAGAAAATGTTACAAATGTTCAACTTATCGATCTCGACATAAGTTCCGAAACCAGTCCCCTACGGGCCTCTTGGAATCTAAGTACAGATTCATTTGTCGAAGAATATCTTGTTTATGTTTCAAACATGAGTCTCGATTCATCAACAGCAACGAGCGTTGAATTTACCTCTGAAAAGAATTTCAAACTGGGCGATAGAATCTATTCTCCAGTTGCTACACTTGCGAATTCAATCACATCATACGACATCTCAATCATGTCAGATTACACCGATTCGAACGGAAGTGTTTCAGGAGAAGCAATAGAGGAGACATCGCAGTATTGGGTTGCTATTGCTGCTGTAGATATCTATGATAATGCATCTCTCCCACTCCCATTCGCTGGTCCGACAGTCTCCTTCAACAACACCTATCTCCAAAGCAACGTTGATATCACAGTAACAACAGGAAATCCAGATCAATATCTCGTATCCACTCAACCTCTGAAGATTGAGGTAAGTGCAACTGTTGAGGATGGAACAGGGTTCTCACCACTTGAAAACGCCCCTCTTACACTGGTCATAACGGCTGGAAATGAAATCTCCACGTTGATAGGAACAACCGATACTTCAGGAATATGGACCCCTGTAGATGTCGCAGATTTACATGAAATCGCAGCGATAACCTTCTTGAATTTTAGTTCAACCTATTCAGAGAACCTATCTTTAGATGTAACGATGGCATCTATCACGACAACGGATGTTCAACCAATCTCAGGAAGCATAGCCGAGTTCAACTTGACCACCGGAATCAGTGCGCTACTCTCAGGTCCAACAGATACCGACAAGGATTCAAACAATGCGATAGATCTCAATATTACTTTAACTGCAAACGATGCGAATGACATAGCACAACAGGCCTCTTTGGAAGGAACATCCGTTGCATGGACTGCATACAATGAATCAGACGTCGTAATCAACAGTGGAACTGAAACAATCTCACAAGGCAAAATCCGAGTTGTTTCAGAATTTGAAAACGCAACATACATTCAATTTGATGTAGTAACGAATGACCGGAATTGGTTCGGAACTTTATCACATACTACGTTACTAAATGCGTATGTAGATGACGCTCCAGATAACGAAACGAACACGACTACAACTGAGCCTGAATGGGAGCCAACAGTTCTGTTACCAGCAACAGTCGCCTGTGAAAGTTCAACAATTCTCACCAACAAGAAGATGGATAGCGACCCAATTGAGTGCCAAATTGACAATCCAAATCCATTCGGGATTTCAGTTGAATTAACTGCTACAGACCTCCCTGCACTGTTCAAAAAACCGTCCACAGTAACCATTGTTGCTAATGGTTCCGCTACAATTTCATTTGAACCAACATACGATCAGATATGGAATGCACAAAAGGATGAAGGTGTTGTAAAAACACTCAGTTTTTCAATTTATACAACATCTCCCGATTATAATTCACTTCAACCTGAAATGACTTCAGGTACTGTAGAATGGACTGCTTCACAGGATGTTCCTGAAGACACATCAAAGACAGATGGTGATGGCAAAGAATCCTCAAACACTCTCCTCTATGGAGGGCTTGGGGGCGCCCTTCTCGTCTTGGTAATTCTCGGCTATGTGATGTTAAATCGTCGTGCAGGTGCAGGATTTGATGACGACGAATTTTATGGTGAAGAAGATAATTTCCCAATCGAGAAGGACGAACCTGTTCTCGAAATGCCAGAAGGTCGTCCTTTAGATGAATTTGAAGATAAGACCATCAGCGTAGAACCCGAGATTATCGAGCGTCCTGGCGATTCCTTAATTTCCGAATTATCTGGTGAGGAATCAAATGACATTATCGAAGAACATCAAGAACCAGAAGCTGAAGAAGCCGCTGAAGAAGATGATGGCATTTCAGTCGATGAATATGGAACTGAATGGTGGGAAGACGAAAACGGAACGTGGTGGTACCGCGAAGAAGGCGCAGAAGACTGGTCTGAATTCACAGAATGACAAGCGTGATATTTTTCTAACACGAGTCGACCAGAGGAATGAGGGGGAACCATGAGCCAGCAGTTTGGAACATACGAAGTTGTCCTTCGTTCTGGAGTTGATCCAACTACCGGGGGCGTTGCAGTCTGTGGTTTTACCACTGCTGGAATGGTTGGAGTTATTGCAGCCTCACACATTATTGAATCACTTGGATTGACCCAATTAGGCACTGTAATGGATGAACGATTTCCAGCAGTAGCTCTCATCCAAAATGAAGTTCCTCGTCATCCAGTTCGAGTCTATCAGGGAAACGGTATTGGCGTCTTTACTGCCGAAATTCAGTTTGAAAAAGAACAAGACATCGCCTTTGGTTCAACTGTTTTAGAATGGTTCACTGCAGGCGGATTTGAACAACTTATCATCATCGATGGAATCCTTAAACCTGAAAAAGAAGTCCAAGGCGAGGGCTTGTTTGCTGTAGGCGCCTCTGAGAAGGCAAGGAAGAGACTGAAGGAGATGGATTTGAATACGATTCAACGAGGAATTGTCTCTGGAATTACCGGCTTTTTGCTAAGTGAGGGGGACCGTCTTAATCTTGACATTACAGCTCTCCTCTCAGAAGCAAGTCCGATGTACCCCGATGTTCGTGCAGCTGCTGTTGCTATCGAAGCAATCACGGAAATGACAGGTGTCGACATTCCGCTTTCCAAGATGCTTGAAAATGCGAGAGAAATTGAGCATTCAGTTCAGGAAATCATTCAGAATTCAACACCACTTCTTCCTTCCCCAGACGATGACGTTGAAAATGATCCATCATTCGGTTGAATCCATTTTTCGAACCATCTCTAAGACCGCTTCATAGGGGGCCTTCGTGGCGATATACGGCCTAAGATCGGGGACACGAGCAGTAAGATAACCGTCTTCATTTAATGCCGAAATAAGGTCGATCATAGACGGCATTGATGCAGCCTTTGCCCAAGGAGCAATCTGATCATAAGGTAATAGAAGGTGTTCGGATGAAAGCAGAGAAGAAGCATCTGAGATATAGCGGACAGATCGTCGCAATTCGCGTTCAGCATAGACTTGGTCGAGATCACTCCACTCGAGCCCAGTCTCACCACACGATTTCAAATCATCCTCAGTTGGTAAACAGCAGTTGACTGCATGATCCTCAGTCATTCTGCCTGTAATATCCTCATTCCATAAAGGGCCAATCCACATCGGGCCACTCGAACGTTCAAACTGCTCAGGATTTGGATGTTTTACGAACGTGTAGGGAAGGTCATCATGCCGAACTCTCCAACCCATTTGTTGCCGATTCTCATCTGCGCCTAATTTGCTCTTTCGAACAAGAACAGAGACGCGTACATGATGGCCATCGAAGAGAGCAAGAATGGGCTCAATTGAGCGATCTAATCGTGCCGCACTAGTGGCAACTGTCCCGAGTAGGACTCGTACAGCATCATCATGAGCGTAATGATCGACGATTCCATTATGCCCGTATCGCCTCATTCCTGAAGTTGATGATGACCCAGTCAATGCTGCAGTATCTGTAGCAGTCACTTCCAGAACACCAACGCGACCAAGCCCCTGTATTGCAGTATCAAGAAATTGAACAGGCGAGCCAAATGGGTCAAGGTCAATCCATTGGAAGGATCCTTGAATCATCGCCATTCGTGCATCATAACGCTGGAAATGAATTCCGTCTTCAGTGATGTGTTCAATCGGCATTTGCTCGTCTTCAAGTTCAGGGAAAGACCCATTTGTCCTGTTGTTTCGAACCGAAGATAGTGCCCAATCAAGCGCCTGAGAATCAAGGTCATTTGCAGTAATATGGAGGCGTTCTTGTAATTCAGGAGCAATTTCATTTCTCCATCTCCGTACTCGAATTCCGGTTGCACATAATGCGTCAAGAGCTCGTATGGGACGGTTTTCTGCGAGCCAACCATATTCAAGAGCGTCTTGCAATAAGAGTACGGAACGTGTTCGAGCGGGCGCCATTGCAGGATTTATGAAACCAGTTCGCGACTTTGCAACAGGTCCTCTTGGCATATGAGATGGACGCTCTTGATTCGATTGAAGATGAACGACTGTCCGCCCTTCAAGCCAAAGATGTCCTGGCCAACCAGCAGGGTCATCTGCTCCGCTGAACGTATCGGCCATGGTCGATGGAATCGATTCTTCTTCTTGACCGCACCGCATCAATAGTGCTGAAACATGACTTCTGAATTTACATGTGTAACCTTGTGCCCATCATCGTGGACATGGCCAATGATTTGAGCCCCAGAGTCCTTTGCTACTAGGAAATTCAGAATCTCCTCACTTGCATCTTTTGATACAGCAAGAACCATCCCCAATCCCATATTGAACGTACGATGCATCTCCAAATCTGTAACGTTTCCATTTTGTTGAAGCCAGACAAATTCCGGAGGGATTGGCAGGGGGCTATCGATATGCCATCCAAGAGAATCGTGTAATCTCAGAAGATTGGACAATCCCCCTCCTGTGATATGAGCGATTCCATGCACATCATGTACTGTCCCATTTTCTGCTTTGAGATGATGAAGTAAGTTGACAACAGGATCGCAGTAGATGCGGGTTGGCGTCAACAACACTTCCGCAAAAGTAGGATTTCCTTCGGTCCAACGGGTGATTTCTCTCCCATCAAAACCCGGGTCAAACGGACAAGCATCCTCGTAGCCAAGTCCGCTGTGCTTGATGATGTTTCGAACAAGAGAAAACCCGTTTGAATGAATTCCAGATGAGGGTAGTCCAATGAGGACATCACCTGCTTGCAGTGTTTCGCCAGTTATTGCATCATCTTTGGCAAGATAGCCAAGTGCCGTACCTGAGAGGTCAAGTTCAGTAACGATTCCAGGGAGAGATGCAGTTTCTCCTCCTGCTAAGGTGACGTTTGCCAATTCACAGGCCTTTGCGAGTGATGCTCCAACTGCAGCATGAACTTCAGGATCTGGTTTCGGAACTGCAATGTAATCTACGAAAGCAATTGGTTCAGCGCCAACACAGAGTAAATCATTCACATTCATTGCCATACAATCTATACCTACGCTTGCCCATTGTTTGACAGCTGTGGCGATTTGTAATTTACTTCCAACACCATCGGTGGCCATTGCTAGAAGGTGATTTCCAAATTCAATGAGTCCTCCAAAGCCACCAGGTAAATCGACTGGTGCTCCTGGTGTCCCTGGCTTTCGAGTGGAGCGTTGTAAAGAACCAATCAGTGAAGCGACAGCGGCTCCTTCCAGATCGATATCAACACCGCTTGAAGCATAATCCATTGAGTCGCTCATACCGTTGCCAGAGCAAGACGTTTCATGAATCAATCGTTTGTGAATACAAGGCGGTCGCGCCCTCAATAATCGAACTATGCGATTCAGAAAGTCGATGTCCATCATCCACTTTGTGGAACTGTAGTATATCGTTGCCAGAACGTTCTGCGTATTCAAGACTGCAGGAAATAGGAACGATGTCATCTCCAATACCGTGGATAATGACCGTCGGCATACCGTTTGGTGCGACCAGAACCGTATCATCGTCAACAGGAGCTTCTTTCAGATGAAGGGCCGGAGCGCACAAAAGAAGCCCAGTAAATTGTTGGGGCATTCTCATCGCAATTATCGCAGCAGTAAGCCCGCCGTAACTTGAACCAGCCAAGATTGGTTTCTTGTCAGCGTGTTGATTACAAATCGTTTCTAAAAGAGCAACTCTCTCACTCAAAACCATTCCCTGGAAATCTGGTGCAAGAACTTCAAATCCTGATGCTCTCAAAGCCTGAATCTTACTTCCATTAGGCGTCCCTTCAAGTCCATGAGCAAATATAATCATGATTTGTCTCAAACGTCTAGTTCTTATCAATTTATTGAGGAGATAATACGTCAAACGAATGTAAAAATTGCTCTTTGGAGAAGTTCCACTGGCATCAAAAAAAGCGGCTAAAAAGCGAATGACATCGCCGTAATCCTCCAGTGGAAACAGGGGGGTGGATTTGGTTGAGCGCGCTTTCTATAAACTGTAGCCCATTATCTACAACTCCACGCAGTGTGAATACTATGATTCAGGATTTCGATTTGACAGCTCGCTGGTCCACCCTCCTTCATGCTCATTTCACTGAAGCCGTTCACAATATTGCACAACTTTGGCCTGATGTTCAAAGTCTAGAAGTCTCTTACCAAATCATCGAAGGATTTGATCATGATTTCGCACAGAGTATACTCAGTCAGCCTGAACTCCACTACGATGCTTCAAACAGAGCCCTACGAGAGTTGCTTGCTGATGTTGGACACGGAGCAATCCATCCTTGGGTTCGTATTGTTCATCTTCCTAGCGATCAAGTACGAACTGTTTCACAACTTCGTTCAGATGACATCGGGGCTATGTTGGCCATCGATGCCGTCATCACGAAGATTTCAGGAGTACGTCCAAGAATGTACTCTGCAACATTCAAATGCGTAGCCTGTGAACATTTGATTACGATTAATCAACCAAATGAACAAGAACTCATTCAACCGATGGAGTGTACTCAGATTGACGGTGGTTGCGGCATGAATAGCAGGCAAACCCGATTCCAGTTACTTCATGATAGGTCTGTGCTTATCAATTCTCAATTTATTGAACTGCAAGAACTACCGGAACAAGTTCGTGGTGGTATACAACCAGAACGTCTGAGTTGTATCGCAGAACATGATCTGACGGGTAAGGTAAACCCTGGCGACCGAGTCAAAGCGAACGGAGTTCTGTTTATTCGTTCCCAAAGGAAGAACGGAAAAGACACTCCAGTCTTCGACATCTTTCTTCGAATGCAATCGCTCGAACGTCAGAATCTTGCGTTAGAAGAGATTGTTGTTTCCGATGAAGAAGAAGCAGAAATCCGAGACCTTGCCAGTTCACCAGACATTTATGATCGCTTGTCGAGTTCTATTGCACCATCGATTTTTGGTATGGAGAAAATCAAGGAAACGCTGATGCTCCAATTGTTTGGAGGCGTAGCACGGCTCAATCCTGACGGAACGAGGAATCGTGGAGACATTCACATCCTGCTGATGGGAGATCCAGGGGTTGCAAAATCTCAACTCTTGGCATACATGGGCAAGATTTCCCCTCGTGGAAGATTTACTTCCGGAATGTCAGCATCAGCGGCTGGACTTACGGCAGCCGCTGTTCAAGATTCGAACGCTGATGGTCGCTGGACACTTGAGGCAGGGGCACTTGTTCTCGCAGACCAAGGACTTGCCGCTATTGACGAATTCGACAAAATGAACCAATCCGACCGCTCTAGCATGCATGAAGCGATGGAGCAACAACGAATTTCAATCTCAAAAGCAGGAATCAACGCCAGTTTGAGAACTCGATGTGCAGTTCTTGCAGCAGCAAACCCGAAAGCAGGTCGCTTCCAACCCGTTTCTGAAGTACCATTTACAGGCCAAATAAATCTCGACCCGCCTCTGATTTCACGTTTCGATGTTATTTGGCTCTTGACCGATGAACCATCTGAAGACAAAGACGCGAAGATTGCAGGGCACATCGTCAACAATCGATTCTCAGGAACAAGCGAGTTACTTGTCAACGAGGGCTCAGCTCCAGATCCAACAAAACAGAGTTCTGTTATAGTAACCCCATCGCACACAGAAGGCCATCTTCACAGGGATTTCATGCGGAAATACATCGCATTTTCAAAGCGATCAATACACCCTAATCTCGATGAGGAAGCAAGGAGATTCATCATCGATTACTACGTCGGAGAACGGAAAAAATCAGGAGATTTCCAAGATTCGGTTGCAATTACTGCTCGTTCTCTCGAAGCGCTTGCACGACTGACAGAAGCGAGTGCAAGGATACGACTCGCAGAAACTGCAACTCTCCAGGATGCTGAACGAGCAGTCCGTTTGACTCGCTTGTGGCGTTATGACTTGATGGGTGAAAACTTCGATGAAACAGCGGTGCAGGCCAACAAAAAAGGAGGCGCCCGTCATGCCGAACGAACAATTCTTGACATTATCGATCGATTCCAGAAGAATGGAGGAGGGGTTGCGCAACTCTTGGATGTCATCAATGAAGCCGAGCGTGAAAATATTCCTCGAGCCAAAGCAGAAGAAATCATTGAGAAACTCAATCAAAATGGGCGGTTGATGCGGCCGAATGGATACGATACGCTTCAAATTGTTTGAATCTTAAGCGTTCACCTCATGAAGTGGATACACGTGGGATGGTTATGGCTGAGATTGTCCGTGAGGAACCAGAAGGCGTTCTTGAGGACGCTTCTACGTTCGATACAGAACAACTTGGCTTCATGTGTGGTATCGAAGTTCACCAACAATTAGCCACTGGTAAACTCCATTCGAGGCAACCATGCGATCTCTTCGATGTGACCATTGAAACCGTTCCTGATGAATGGCCTCGTTACAGTAGAAAATTACGCTTGGCAAGTGGAGAAGGCGGTGTCGTGGATATCGCAGCACGCTTTGAGAAGCGACGTAATCGATCGTTCGTCTACATACAATCTCCAAATGCAGGTCTTATCGAACTTGATGATAGCCCACCTCTTCCACATGATTCAGATGCTCTTGATATCGCTTTGACAGTTTCTGCTCTGCTTGATTCAAAGCCAGTTACTGCGATTCAAACAATGAGGAAAACAGTTGTTGATGGATCAAATACGAGCGGATTTCAAAGAACATCACTTATCTCAACCGATGGTGTTCTCAAGACCGACATGGGTGATGTAGGAATTGATGTATTGTGCTTAGAAGAAGATAGTGCTCGTAAATTAGAAACAATTTCAACATCATCTGGTGAGCAGGTGATTTACAACCTTGACAGACTTGGTGTTCCATTGATTGAAATCGCAACATCGCCAGACATCATCTCTCCTGAACACGCCCAAATGACAGCAAAAGTGTTGGGTAGAACCCTAAGGGATACTCGTAGTGTACGGCGTGGACTTGGATCGATTCGTCAAGATCTCAATGTGAGTGTTGCTTGTGGAGACCGTGTTGAAATCAAGGGATGTCAAGATTTAGGATGGATTCCTAAGATTGTCCGATTGGAAATGGTACGACAAGTCCACATGTATCGCCTTGCAAACTCGCTTCGAAAGGAGCTTAAACTTCCTTTACTGCCAACAGATCGCAGATTGGATGATGCTTCAGTAGAAGCAGAAGTGGCAAGAACTGTTGAACAATACCTACCTACACTATTTTCAGATGTTTCTTCTGTCTTCTCAGACTGTGAAAGCAGAATGGTCCGCGAAGGATTGGATTCTGAGTACAAGATGATTGCATTGAAACTTCCAGGTTTTGCCGGAAGGTTTGGGACGAAAGCATTGGATTCTGAAGGCTCTCAACTTCCACGACTTGGTAGGGAACTTGCTGGTGCAGCAAAATTAGCAGGCGTCCGTGGTGTCTTTCATTCTGACGAACTCCCTGCTTATGGCATCGAACAAACCTTCGTCGATGGAGTAAGAACTGAACTGAACCTCTCTGAATCGGATGGATTTGTTCTGTGTCTTGCACCAGAGTGGCAAGCTAAACTTGCGTTGGAATCTGTGGTACAACGAGCGCGACTTTCTTATCATCGAATACCTCAGGAAGTTCGCAATGTCGTCATCAAAAAAGGATCTCCTGAAGATGGAACAACTTCACCAATGCGCCCTCTTCCTGGCGGGGCTCGAATGTACCCTGAAACCGATGTCCCTCCTGTCATTGTTCACAACGAGCATTGGGCTTCAATTCTTGGAAATCTTCCAATGAGTCAAGATGAACGAATGAGCCGATTGAAGGATACGGAACTATCTGATGATCAATGTAAACAACTCCTTTCACGAGAATTAGATGATGTCTTTTTCCAATCACATCCAACGCCAACAAAGGCTTGGGCCTCGCTTCTTTTGGTTCACGAATCGGTCAAGGCATCGGTTCTTTCTACAATTCTAACCGTTCGCGAGAACGATGGAATTACAAGAGAAGGAATCGAATCAACCATTGAACACTTTGCTGAAAGAAATGAAGTTTCAACAGCGGAAGTAGAAGCCTATGCAGAAGAAAACGGCCTTGTACCGGCGGATGTAGGAGATCTTGAATCAATTGTTGAATCGATTGTTCTCGAGCGTTTAGACTTCGTAAAAGAACGTGGAATGGGAGCAATGGGCCCACTAATGGGTATTGTTATGGGCGCATGCCCTGGCGTGGATGGTAAAGAAGTGAGTGCCGTTCTTCGTACTGTCATCCAGAGGCATTCAGCATGAAGCGTGTTGTTCTTTTATCTCTTCTACTCTTCCTTTTACCGTTTGCAAAGGCCGAATCAAACCATTCATGGGAACATGAATTTGAAAACGGTTACATTACGACTCAACCTCTTCTCGTCGAAGATTCAGTCTTTGTCCGCACTTCGGGTTTTTGGATGGGAGATGAACGTCCACAGGTATCTGCGTTTGAGATCACATCTGGGGATGAATTGTGGACGTATCGCTCTGAAACCACTCTTCAACACGATATGTCTCCGCTAATGTTTGTTGAAGCTGGATCCGGAGTTTGTGGCGTATGGCAAGATCTTTTGATCGTCGCATGGGCTGATGGAAAAGTTACTGCGCTGGATTCTTCCAATGGAGAGTTGGTATGGGAACAACAAACCGAAGTGAATGTTCTTGGAATAACTGGTAAACTCGGAATTGATGGAGATCGAGTTGTCGTTCCCACAAGACAAGGATTATCCACATTCTGTCTTGATGATGGAGCACAACTTTTACGCGTAGAATTCGAAGAAATAGGCTGGAGAAATGGTGTACTGGTCTCTGAGAGCGGCTATCACGTTGGTACTGAAGCGGGTGTCCTCTATTCTGTCAATAGAGATGGAACGGTGACTAATTCTTCAATTGGTGACGGAAAGATTCGACATGCTCCAATAGAAACCCAACACGGACTCATTATTCATCTCCAAACAGCAACAGGTTCGGTATTGTATCTCAATAACAGCATAATTGGAAACTATGGTTCTTCTCCCGCTATGCCTCTTCAATTTGAGGACCATATTTTTCTTGCAACTTCAAACGAATGGGTTTCTTTATCATGTAACGACATTACATGTCTCGAAGAGTCAAGAAGTTCGTTTCATTCAAATGGAGAAATGTCTATGCGCACTCTCAAGAATAATTCTGTCGAAATTTGGGTTCCCTCAAACACCCCAGATGGAGGATGGGGCGTGTTTAACCGAACCTCTCTGCAAAGAATGCATACGACTTCCTTCGATTCCTACACCACTGCAGCGCCTGGATTTTCTTCGGCGGCAATGGCGCTTGGTAATGATATGGGCTTGTTGCAAGTAACGGTCTTCGATAGCGATGAAACGATTGAACCAGAATCAACATTTTCGTTAATCGAAGCACTTCATTACGTTCTTCTTCTTTCATCATACCTGCTTTGTTGCCTTTTCTTTGCAACAAATAACAAACCGAAGTTATTGAAGGCCTTTACGATGTTTCTCCTTTTGTTTACCTTGGCTATTGTGCCAGAAATATCTGCTAAATGGCCAACGCTTGCTGAATCAGATGCAGAGGCTACATGGGATGCGGAATGGCCAGAAGAATGGAGGGATACTCAAATCGTGGTCATAGAAATTGACGGAACTGAGAACGTTATTGGCGGTCTTAGTGGTTATTCAAACGTCTATGAATTGACGCAGGCTGCAACACTTTCACTTGGAATTTCCACGGAATATGAAGATCAATACTTGGGCTTGTATTTGCTTTCCTTCAACGGAACAGAAGGCGATGGATGGGAGTTTACTATCGATGGTTCAAGGCCGAATACAGGTATTGTCGATACAACGATAGATTCAGACTCAATTCTCCGTTGGAGACCAGCCTAAGCGGGAACACTCAAGGCTAACCGACTTCTGGAATGTTCATGCTGAGCGGACTTGGTACACATGGGCCTCAAGTTTCATCACTTGGTTTACTCGTTATCAATTCGATTCTTTTTGCCTCGGCTATTTGGCTATTGATGCGTCCTAAAAACCAGCAGAAGGGGTGGCTATGGTCGCTATTCCTCCTTGCTATTATCGCGTCTGGGTCTCGAATAGTACTGGGTGGTCTCCCAAACATCATGCCAGTAACAATTCTCGTAATAATGGTCGGCTCGAAGTATGGTTTTCAACGCAGTATTGCCTTTGTCATTCTTGTTACTGTATCCAGCAACGCAGTCCTTGGTGATGGGTGGTGGACTCTCTTCCAGGTTCTTGCTTGGTCGAGTGTCGCTGGCGTAAGTGCGGTGTTTTCGGTCCATGATAACGATGGTAACCTTTCGATGAAGCGTCTTTCATTTGCTGCAATTTGGAGCGTTCCCTTGTTCAGTATGATCGTCTCACTTTCAATTCTTGACGGCTCAATGTCAACTCTGGAATATGTCCTCTACTTATTCAACGGAATTCCATTTGATGCCCTCCACATGATGGGGAATATGTTCTTTGCAGTTTGGTGTGGGGCATGGTTTGAACAAATCCTTTCTTCCCAAACACCTTCCCAGCAAAAAATTGTTCGAGAGGATCAACATGTCAGCATTGTCTGAACCTCCAACAATGGCCTTTCTCTGCCGTGCTGATTTAGAATTATCAGCAGGAAAACTTGCAGTACAATGTGCTCATGCAGCAATCGGTTCTCTCAAGCAAGCGAAAAAAACCCACTCTCGAATGGTTCAACGATGGCAAGAAACCGCTTCAAGGAAAATCTGCTTGTCCGTTGATGATGAAGAAGACCTGATGTATTTCCTTGGCTTAGTCGAAGAAGCTTCATTGCCATATTCACTTATCGAAGATGCGGGACTGACAGAAGTCGCTCCGGGAACCGTTACCGTTCTCGGTGTAGGGCCTGCGCCTCGCCATACAATGGACCACCTTTTTTCTGAACTCAAGACCTACGATTGAGGTAAAACCATGGGATTACGAAGTTTCATTCATCGTTTGACAGCACCCAGACCTCTCAGGAGTTTGTCTCTTGATGAGAAATTAAAAATGGTCTTCGTCGTAAACCACGAACTCAAAATGGGTAAGGGAAAAATTGCGGCTCAAGTCGCACATGCAGCAGTGAAGGCAACACTTGCATGTGGTGAACAAGACCCATCCCTTCTCGATGCATGGTTCAAGACCGGGCAGAAGAAAATATGCGTAAAAGGAGATTCAGCACACCATCTAGATCAACTATCGTCTGATGCAAAAAAGAATGGGATTCTTGTAAACAAAATCCATGATGCTGGACACACTCAAATTCCTGCAGGGTCGTTTACTGTGCTGGCTTTGGGACCTTGTAGAGATGAAGATGTTGAGATAATTACAGGTGATTTGAAACTCCTTTGAGTCGATTCTTTGAACATGGGATGCTTGTTAGCACATCCATGCGAGACCATTCCTCAAGCCGTATCGACCTTCGTTCGGATACGGTGACACAACCCACT
>QQSG01000091.1:10308-11974 GCA_003602665.1 Candidatus Poseidoniales archaeon | reverse complement strand
CCTTCGAAGCCGCCTGCTTCTTCTTCCTCTTCCTCTGCTTCTTCAGCAGCGGCAGGGGCGTCAGCAGCAGCAGCAGCCGGTGCAGCAGCAGCGGCTGGTGCAGCGACCGCTTGGGTCATTGCTTCAGCGATGTCGACACCAGCGAGTGAAGCAACAAGTGCCTTAACTCGGGAAGCATCTACATCTACACCAGCAGCTTTCAGAGTAGCTGTGATGTTGTCTTCGGTCATTTCTTTTTCAGCAGCGTGCAGTAGCATAGCAGCATAAACGTATTCCATTTCATTTCACCTCAATATTTTGTGTTGTGTTCAGCCGAAGAGATCTCCAAGGCCGGCAAAGCCGCCCCCTTCTTCCTCTTCTTCCTCTTCTTCTTCTGCCTCGGCTGGGGCTTCAGACGCACTTTCAACGGCGGCAGCAGCTTCGGTTGCTGCTGAAGCAGCAGCACCGAGCATTGCGACCAATTCGTCGTCAAGGGCGGAGGAATCTAGAGAGCCTGCAATACCAACGGCACTGCGGTGGGCTCTTCCAATCAAGTGAGGCAAGGTTTCAGCGGTTGCGATCGCTGCCTCAAGTGCAACAGCAAGCGCTTCTCTGCTTGCTTTGGCGAGCAATGTTGGCATGGTTTGTGATGTAAACCAAGTAATGTTGCATGCGAGGTTGAATCCGCCTGCAGCCATTCCAATCAAGTCCTGTCCGAACTGCTCGTAATCGATATCGAGTGTAGATGGTGAGAAAACAACGCCATCTTCGTAGGTTCCACAAAGACGGAGACCTGTTACGATTGGCTTGATTCCAATTTGTCCGAGAAGCATACCGAGGTCGCCTTCGAAGACTTCTCCAGCCTCGAGTGCAACGTGACGCTTCTGAATGTGGACTGTACCGCCCATAATCTTAGCAGGAATTCCAACGGTATTCAATTCACCAACGATTGGACCAGGTGGCATACCGGTGTCTTGCTTTTCGACAATAATGTCTTCCGAAGCAACATCACCAGGCTTGGCAGCACGGCCAGCTTCTGTTTTCTTGAGTTCTGAAAAGACCTCAAAGGAATTGTAATCTGCTGTAGAAACAAGAGCAGGTTGGATTGCTCCGTCGAAGAGTTCCTCGAGAACAGAAAGATCTTTGCCAGCTTGCTCCCAGGCAATGCGCATCAATCGCTTCTTAGCAACGCGGATTTTCATGTTGCTTCGAAGATCATTGCGCATTCCAATCATGGAATCGGCAGGAACACCGTGAATATCGATAACAGCCAATGTTTCACCATTGTTGATGACTTCAAGAAGGTCGTTGACTGTGTCACGCTTCCAACTCATAACCTTTGGAATCACAGTTCCACCTCCACTCGAGTTGAAGGACCCATTGTTGTCTTGATGAAGAGGGAACGGATGTTACCTGCTCCTCGCTCGAGACGACCGATGACACGGTTGTAGACTTCCATAGCGTTAGCGAGGAGTTCTTCTTGACTTTGACCAACAGTTCCAATGGTGGAATGGAAGGTCATCTTGTCGCCTGATTTGACAACAACAGTTGTTTTTAGACCTGTTGCGATAGCAGCAGGGTCGAGTGTTGGAGGAACTGGACGTGGCATTTTTCCTCGTGGACCGAGAACTGTACCGAGGTATCGTCCAATGAGTCCCATGTGAGGAACTTCTGAAAGGAAGAAATC
>QQSG01000091.1:4238-10250 GCA_003602665.1 Candidatus Poseidoniales archaeon | reverse complement strand
GGTGGAGTAATGACGTGAATACCTGCTTCACGAGCACGAGTTGCTGCTTCACCAGCAGCGAACATTGCGATTCGAACGTCCCGTCCACGGCCGGATGGAAGACGAACTTCCTCCTTGATACGGTTAGTTGGGTTCTTCAAATCGACATCTTTGATTGTAAATTGGATGTCCATTGATTCAACGAATTTACGCTCTGGAGCGTTTTCGATGGCTTCTTTGATGGCGTTACTGATGTTTTCTTCCATATTATCTCACCTCTGCAGTCGGCGAGGTTTTCACCTCTCCTGCGGTTCGTGATTTGTTCAGTTAAATCTCTCGTCCCATTCTCCTTTGCTAATGATTTCGAGGGCTTCAACTGCCCAATGACCGTCGACTTTGACACGCATGGAGACACAAGTTCCGATGATTTCTCGGGTTTGTGCCTTCAGGTCAGATCCGGTCAAGTGGCCGAGACCTGCTTTCTCACGAGCAACTTCCATTGCTTTTTCGAGAGGCAAATCTTCGACAGCGGCGTCGAGACTACCATTGCACTTTTGTACACCCAGGGCTTTGATTATCAGCTTTGAGGTCCATGGCTTTGGCATTCTTACAACTCCTTCCTTACGAACGTAGGCAACCTAGCGACCAAACTCCCCTATTTAATCGCGCCGTGTCAAATGCTAGTCGGTAAATGTTCGAATTTTTCCTTCAATGTGTCAAAACGATACACCACTTCTATTAATATGAAAAAGGATTTGGGAGAAATATGTCCCGTTTAACAAGAATAGCAAGCGTACTCATGGTTGCCATGTTGTTTACAATGATCCCTTCGATTGATGCTAACTCTTCTGGCAAAACTGGTTCAACAAACGGATGCGGTTGCCACAGCGGAGGTGGTGGTGGCATCCAGCCTTCGATAACTGGCTTACCATCTCAGTACACACCAGGAACTACATACTCTATTTCATGGACCGGAAGTGGTACTTCAACTGGCCAAGGAGGCTTCAATCTTGATGCATCAGCAGGAACATGGTCAAACTTTGGTAACCGAGTAAAGACCGTCAATGGTGAACTCACCCACAGTAATGACGGAGCACGTTCATGGACTGCTGACTGGACTGCTCCAGCTCTCGGAACAGGCGATGTTTCGTTCAGTCTTGCAGTCTTGTATGCGAACGGAGTCGATGGGAATTCCGGCGATAGTTGGGGCACAAATCAAATCGTTGTTCAAGAAGGGTCCCCGCCCCCAAATACTCCTCCAACCGTTTCTGATGTCGCATTAACGCCTAACGGAGACATTACAACCGCTCAGTCGTTTTCCGTAAGTTACACATTTTTTGATAACGATGGCGACCAAGAAGGTCCGACTCAAATCCGTTGGTTCATAGACGGAAACCCTGCTCCTGCTCATAATGATGCAACGACAATTACCGGCTCCTCAACATCCATTGGGGAAGTTTGGACCGTAGAAGTCACACCGCATGATGGTAAAGAACTCGGACCAATAGCACAGTGCCCTGATTCTGCCACGATTGTCGATGGCGATTCAGATAATGATGGCACTCCTGACGGACAGGATGCATTCCCGAATGACCCGTCTGAAACCACAGATTCTGACAACGATGGTACAGGAGACAACGCTGATGCATTCCCAACGGACCCAAGCGAAACGACAGATACTGACGGTGATGGCACTGGCGACAATGCTGATGCATTCCCAAGCGACCCTACTGAAACTGCAGATACTGACAATGATGGTACTGGTGACAATGCTGACGCATTCCCAAGTGACCCTACTGAAACGACAGACACTGATGGTGATGGTACAGGAGACAACGCTGACGTATTCCCAACGGATCCAAGTGAGACGGCAGATACTGATGGTGATACTGTTGGTGACAATGCTGATGCATTCCCGAATGACCCGAATGAAACCGCAGACACCGATGGTGATACGGTCGGAGACAATGCTGATGTATTCCCAGACGACCCTACTGAATCTGTAGATTCTGACGACGATGGCGTTGGAGATAACAGCGATTGGGCTCCAAACGATCCTACTGAAACTGCAGATACTGATGGCGATGATGTAGGCGATAACGCTGACGTATTTCCTACAGATGCAACTGAATCGAGCGATTCAGACCAAGACATGATTGGAGATAATGCAGATACTGATGACGATAATGACGGTCTATTGGATACAGAAGAAGCAACAATCGGTACAGACCCATTTGATGAAGACACAGACGGTGATGAAGTCAACGATAAGGAAGATGCATTGCCGCTCGATGCAAGTGAAACACTCGACTTTGATCAAGACGGAACAGGAGACAATGCCGATACTGACGATGACAACGACGGGCTAAGCGATATGGATGAGCTCACAAAGGGTACTGACCGATTCGATGCCGACTCAGATGATGATACCGTAATGGATGGCGCAGATGCTTTCCCACTGGATGCAACAGAGACAACCGATTCTGATGCAGATGGTGTTGGAGATAATGCTGACGTATTCCCGAACGATGCAAACGAAACGATGGATTCTGATGCAGATGGTGTTGGAAACAATGCTGATGCGTTCCCAAACGATCCTGATGAAACCATGGATAGCGACGGAAACGGTGTTGGCGATAATGAACAAAAAGCACAGGAAGAGGAAGATGCTGCTCAGATGCAGTTGATGATTATCATCGGTGTTGGTCTGGTTCTTGTTGTTCTCGGCGCAGTCCTCTTTATGCGTCGAAAGGGTGGCGAAGATTCTGAACCAAAGGTAACGACTCCGCTACCGATGACTGAGCCTCTTGCATCCTCTCAACCGTTGTATCCTACTCAACCAGTTCAGCCTGTTATTGCAGAACCAACTGTTGAGAATCAATGGACAGATGAAGCAGGTCACACATGGCGCCAAATGAGCGATGGTTCGAGTCTTTGGTGGAACGGAAGCGATTGGCAAAAGGTGTAGACTTCCCAGAGAACATCTAAAAATCTCCTTCTCGTGAGGAGCACATGGCCATCATACAACTCGAAGGGTTGAGTCGACATTACGGTGAAGATGAAACACTTGTCAAGGCATTAGATAACATTTCAATCTCCATAGAACAGGGCGAAATCGTTGCTTTACTTGGTCCATCAGGATCTGGAAAAACAACTCTCCTGAATACCATTGCAGCCCTCGACGTGCCCCTTGAAGGGACGTATCTCTTTGATGGCGAAGAGGTTCCTCTTGGACATGTGGAGAAAATGACCACCTTCCGAAGAGAGAATATTGGATACATCTTCCAATTTTTCAATCTCCTTGCAGATTTAACAGCGCTTGAAAACGTCCTTCTCGTTCAGGATTTGTCTGGTTCACGGAATAAACAAAGAGCGCTTGATTTACTCGATTCCGTTGGGTTGAAGGGTCTTGAAGACCGATTCCCTTCTCAGATGTCTGGAGGACAGAGGCAACGAGTAGCAATTGCCCGCTCACTGGCAAAGAGTCCACGAATTATTCTTGGTGACGAATTAACAGGTAATCTCGATACTGAAACTTCGACAATGGTGATGGAAGCACTCGTTAAGACATGTAGGAAAGAAAAGATGACGACTATTTTTGTCACTCACGATGAATCTCTTACGAGATTTGCGACTCGAATAATTCGACTCGACAGTGGCAAAGTTGTTGATGATGAAAAAGGTGGACTCAAGAGTATTGTTAACACAACAAAATTTGTTGCAGAATCGGTTGTGGATGAAGCTGTAGGTGGCGCAAAAAGAATCACTTCCAAACTCAAAGACATTGCTAAATCGATTGTGGAGTGATTTCGTGAATACCCTGCTTCTTCGTCGCTTGTCACGCAGTCTTATGCGGACAAAGTTACGGGTTTTGACAGTGGTTCTGCTCATCACGTTATCTGTCTATGCGGGAATTGTCTTTTCAGAACACTCTCGTAACGCTGATCAAGTGTATGATGACTTTTACAGCGAAACGAATTTTTCAGATTTAGTTGTTACAACCTATGAGATTGATTCCCGAGATAATCTCTCAGCCATATGTGACTCTTTTGAAACTGAAGCATGCGAGACAAGCCTTGTCCTTTCAGGTCAAGCAAACAGATTGGTTGATTCTAACGATCCTGAATGGTTAGTTTCGACATTTTATGGGCTTGAGAACGGTTCTGTCAATTCGATATGGGCTATTGAAGGTTCAATTACTCCAGGTGAAGGACAGATCGTCATCGATGCCCATTTCGCCCAAGATAAGGATATTGAAATGAAGATTGGTGATTCGATCGAAGTGATTGTTGGAGAAGGCGGTTTTCAAACTCTTGAAGTCGTCGGCTTTGCAAACAGTCCGCTCGAACTCTTTTATGCGGAACCGGGTTCGATTCTGCCTCAAACCTCGACCTTCGTCGTGGGTTATCTCGATGTTGAATATCTGGCAACTCTTTCTGGCAACGCCCCAGGTGCAAGGAATACATTGGGCATCGACCTTGAGGGAACACCTGCCTTTGATTTGTCCGATACCGAAGAGAATGAAGGTGAAGAACTTCAGGTGCTAAAGGACAGTATCTCTGCCTACATGACTGAAGCAGAAACCAACGGAACTGTTGTAGACCGTGGTGAACTAAGCGCAGAACTTCTTCGATTGGATAAAGAAGGAATTGAAAATTCGACTCCGTTTATTTTGGGCGTTCTCCTCTTCATCAGTGGCCTTGTCATCGCCGTATCCCTCGATCGTTTGATTCGTACTCAGTCGCGTGAAATCGCTGTATTAAGAACAATCGGAGCTTCAACAAAAGACATCATGTTTGGCTATCTTTTGATTCCGCTTGTTCTTGGAATCCCTGGTGTTCTCGTGGGTGTTTTACTTGCGCTGTCCTCCATTGGTTCAGAAGGTTTCACGGCATTCTATTTCTCATTCCTCGGAATCCCAGTCGTTGAAACACATCATTACGCTGACATCATTTTGACAATCAGCCTCTCTGCTCTTGCTATTATCTTCCTCTTTGGTATTCGACCAGCATGGAAAGCTGCAAGATTGCAACCATTGGAGATTCTGGGTCAAGGGACACAACGAACACCGAACAGAATCATCTCTTCATTGACTTCTAAACTCCCTCCTGGCATTGGTTTAGGTCTTCGCTCGACCTTCAGAAAACCTGCTCGTCTGGTTGTTACTCTCCTTGCGCTTTCTTTGGCAATGGTTATTCTTGGCGGCACCATGATGTTCATCTCTGGTTTCACGGGAGCATTCAATGAGGCCGTTGATGAACAAGAAAATTGGGAGTATCAAATCGCTGCTTATCCTTCAAACATTGATAACATCACACAATGGGCTGAAAATGATACGCTTTCTTACGAACTTACATTGGTCACGCAAGCGACTCTTTATGATTCAAACAAAATTTTGACCCTCAAAGGATACGACGTTATCTCGGAAAATGATGACGCTATGCACCGGTTCAATCTTCTCGATGGAAGACTCCCTGTCCAAGGCAAAGCCGTTCCGGAAGTGATTCTTGATGAAGGATCTGCTGAACTCGAATCGTATTCTATTGGAGATACATTGACGATTGATTTTGAAGGAATTCAACACGATCTCGAAATTGTAGGAATTGCTCGAGAATTGACTCGTTCGATCCATTTCCATCGTGCAGACCTGTCACCCATTGTAGATTCTGAAGCCAACGGTGCATGGGTTGTTCTTTCAGATGAAGGAAATATTGAAGACATTCGATTCTCAACAATATCAATTATCGAAAAGGAAACAATGGTTGAAGGATTTAACGAACTGATAGACCAACAAAAGAACGCAATGCAAGCTGTTTATGTCCTTGGAGGTATCATGGCAATTGCAATTCTCTTCAACACTCTTTTGATCAATCTAAGTGAACGAGATGCAGAACTTGCAACGTTGAGAGTCCTAGGTGCAAGCCGAACACGATTAGCTGTGATTCTTACGGTCGAACATACGTTCATTGGACTGGTTGGAGGGATTGCAGGTGCTCTTGCAAGTATTGCGTATTATGCAGCCATGTCGAACTC
>QQSG01000091.1:0-4186 GCA_003602665.1 Candidatus Poseidoniales archaeon | reverse complement strand
TTGCAAATTATTGGCTTCGTCCTTGTTGCCGCCTTGTTGACTACACCCGTTGGAATCTTACGAATTGGTAGAATGAATCTACTAGAAGTTGTTGCAAGGCACGAACGATGACAATGTTTGAAAGCATTTCTTTCTAGGAGAAACTATGTACAAAAGACTGACTGGAATGGTGATTTTTACAATCATCTTTCTGACCTTCTTCAATAATACTGAGGCAAGTTGGGAACGAGTTAGTGTAGAAACCTTTGAGGAAGAAATCATGAACAATCCTGATGCACTTCTTCTCGATGTTCGAACAACGGCTGAATGGGAACAGGACGGGCATTTAGAGGATGCTCTACTTATTCCCCACTCGGATCTTGAATCACGTTCAGATGAGTTGCCTGAGGATAAGGAAAACCTGATACTGCTGTATTGTCGAAGTGGAAATCGTTCCCAAGAAGCTGCTGAAACGCTTATCGATTTAGGCTATATGAACATCATAGAACTTGCATCAGGTATCAACGGATGGAAAGATGCCGACAAACCTGTACTGTATGGTGAATGATATGTGGTCGTTCATCAAATCCCTCTTTTCATCTGGCCCATCATTGTCTGAACTTATGGTCGAGGAGTACATTGTTGTTGATGTTCGAACGCATGGAGAATTCCAATCTGGACACGTACAAGGTTCGAAAAACATTCCGTTGAATCAGATAAAAGGTAAGATTTCAAGTCTTAAAAAACAGAAGAAAAGAGTGATCCTTTGTTGTGCAAGCGGAATGCGTAGTGGACGTGCGACTAAGATTCTGCGCTCAGAAAGAATCGACGCCCACAACGGTGGATCTTGGCAAAATGTTGCACTTGCAGAGAAATAATATCGTAAAGAGAAAATGTTGAACAATAAATCCAAATTGACTAAATAGTTTCATAACTCGGTCAGGACATGAAGAAAATCGTTGCAATAATTGTTCTTTTTTTGTTGTGTCAATCCATAACGTACCCAAATACACTTGATACAGAATCATACCACTTACATACAGAAGCTCGATCAAATGGATATAATCCAATTGCAAATGTTTCAATCTCTGTAAATGAGAGCGTCGAAGACAATCTCCAATTTGTGAGTACAAAAACAGTATCAAACGTAGATTGGGACGTCTACAGAATCATCCTTCCAGAGGAAGGTTCTCTTACTGTAAATTTCGATGGTAGCAATTCCAATGATCTTGGATCAAGTGACCCGCTTGTACTCTATCAATGGAAGGTCTTTTTCGATGCTCCTTATGGTGACGATTCATTCAACTTAGACGGACATGTTTTCAACGAAACAGAATCAAGCAACGGACTTTGGTCGTACTCATTCCAAAACCAAACAGTTGATTCCACAGAATCTGTCGAGAATCAAATTCGTGTTGAATTGACCGTTACTGACTATGAAGGAAATGTGAGCGAAAAGTTCCGAACATACTTCATTGTCGGAGGAATGCAATCCGAAATGGATGAACCTATCATTGAACTCGAGGTTCAATCAAATGCCACAGGAGTTCAATCTGATAATGTCTATGTCAATGGAACGGTCATCAGTGGGGCAGGATTTGAAAGTGACGTCTATGTTGAGATTACATTCGAGGAAGATTGGTTCAATGGAACCTCTCTTGAGTTGTATTATCTGGGGGTTGAACATTTGTGGGATAGGACGAACCCTCTTACAGATGGTGACACATTCTCACTAATGCTTTCGATTGAATCCTTGAAGGGAAACACCTCGTTTTCGCAGGCAGTCTACATCAAAATTTACGAAATGTATCCTGATTACAGCATTCAATACAGCACGGTTCTTACCTCCTATTCCGTGATTGTACCTTTCATTGATTCGGATAACGATGGAGTAGCAGATGACTTTGATGCCGATCCGAATAATCCAACTCAAGGAATGGACGAGGAACCATGCTCTCTTGTTCGAAATGAAGATGCTCCTTATGTATGCGCCTATGTTGAAAATTGGGATGATGGTGTTTGGGAAATGGAAGACCAAGTTAGTCAAATGATCGAATACACAATAGAAGCAGGGAATATGCCAGGAGATACTGTACGTTACATCAACGTTGACGCTTATTTCACTGGAGATACAGATTGGTGTTTCCCTGTTTTTGATGGAAATTCTCTTCCGAATGTCTATGGCGCTTGTTCAGGATTATCTCTTGGCTATGGTCTTGAAATCGACGAATCTGGCTTCACTACAGATTCACTCTTATCATTAGACACATTTGAGGATGGATGTTACACATTAGCCATTTCAGAAGTCAGTATTACTGATTCATTTGGTAATGAGATTGCTGATGCAATGGATGCATTAGATGACTTAGCAATCGTTGTTCCGGACATCTCAAAATTTTCAATTGGTAATGTGGATTGTTCAGACACTGATTATGAGATGGTCAATGGTTGGAATGAAATGACTCTTTCTGAATATGAACCACCAAGTCAATCGGGAGAATCGGATGATGACTCAGATGAAGAAACGTCCTCCCCTCTACCATTCGTGGGAATGCTTCCTACGATTGTGATGCTCGCGTTCATAGTAATGATTACGAAGAAAGATTCCTGAACTATACGGTGAAGAGCGAACCTGTTTGGATTAAATCTTCAAAGTGATGCTGCAAGAGAAACGACTGCATCATAGTCTGGCTCAACGCCAGGGTTTTCTGCAACCCAGCGATGTTGAACAACACCGTTCTTATCGACAACGATGACAACTCTGTTGGCACAAACGTAGCCTTCGATTCCACCAAGGCCGACAAATGCAGCGTCATAAGCTTGCACAACATCTCGGTCAAGATCGGAAAGAAGGGTGAATTCCAGGTTGTATTTTCGAGCGAACTCAGCGTTTGCCCAAGGTGAGTCGACACTGATTCCTAGAACGGTTGCATCAGCGCTGTTTAACTTACCAAGATTGTCTTGAAATGCGCACATTTCTTTGTCGCAAACGCCTGTGAAAGCACCAGGATAAAATGCAAGAATAACTGTTTTTCCAGCGTAGTCTGAGAGACTGACGTCACTCTTTTGAGTATTCTTCAGGGTGAAGGCGGGCGCGGTTTCTCCAATATTGACCATATTGAGGCCAAGAATATCCGACGTATATCCGTTTCGTCGTTCAAGCAAGGTCAAAACGATCTGCGTTCATGACTTTATTCCATGCTGCTATGAAATCATTGACGAACTTGTCGTTGTTGTCATCTTGTGCATAAACTTCCGCAATGGCTCGAAGTTGAGAGTTGCTTCCAAAGACGAGGTCGTATCGAGTTGCAGTACGGACATCTGCTCCAGTCTTGCGATCACGAGCAACGTAGCTGTTGCTTCCAGTTGCTGTCCATGCGACGTTCATGTCGAGGAGTGTGGAGAACCATGTACTGTCGAGTTTGTTATCTCCTCCCCAAAGGCCACGTTCATCAGAACTGACGCCAAGGGAGCGCATCCCTCCAACGAGAACGGTCATCTCGGGTGCGGTCAATTCAAGCAATTGAGCCTTGTCGAGCATCATTTCTTCAGGCATGACGGCATAGTTCTTCTTCAGATAATTGCGGAACCCACAGGACACTGGTTCGAAGTAAGTGAAGGACGCTGCATCAGTTTGCTCTTCAGTTGCATCGCCACGGCCAGGGGTGAATGGAACTTCGACGCCAGATGCCATCTCTATCCCAACATTTCCTGCGAGGACGATTGTGTCTGCAATACTTGCTCCGTGTGTGGCTGCAAGCGGTTCAAGTGTTGAGAGAACCTTCGCAAGTTGAGCGGGTTTGTTACCTTCCCAGTCCTTTTGAGGCGCAAGGCGAATACGGGCGCCATTGGCGCCACCACGCTTGTCAGATCCACGGAATGTGGAGGCGCTTGCCCATGCGGTTTCAACCATTTCTGAGATGGATAGGCCACTACTCTTGATTGCACCTTTGAGGGCTGCAACATCGTAGGAAGTGCTTCCAGCCGTTACAGGATCTTGCCAAATGAATTCTTCATCAGGGACATCTGTACCGAGATAGCGGGACTTTGGCCCCATGTCACGGTGGAGAAGTTTGAACCAAGCGCGAGAGAACGCATCAGCAAAGACTTCTGGGTTCTCATGGAAATGCTTGGAAATCTTACGGTATGTAGGATCACGAATCATGGCCATGTCGGCTGTTGTCATCATTGTAGGGACCTTCATCGA
>QQSG01000090.1 GCA_003602665.1 Candidatus Poseidoniales archaeon | reverse complement strand
AACCAGTATGGTGAGTTAAGAATTGTGCTGCTTAATGCGATAAAGGAAATCGATTGTACATTGCTCCAAATTGAAATCTTGTCCATTCTGCGTGCAGTTTCTGCAATGACAACAATGCCTATTGCTACGCTAACGTTAATCGCTTCGTTTTGGATACTGTTGCCGATTACATCTCCGAAGAGGTATGAAAAGGATAATGCAGACATTGTTAGATTTGCCACCCATTTGCGAGTAGCTTCTGCGAGGAAGATCATGTAAGCAACCATTACCATTGCAACACACCATGGCATAATCGCTTCATTGCCCTCGATTGTCCACAATGCAAAGGCAAGTCCGATTGGCATTGCAGGTATTCGATTCTTTTGAGCAGCAGGGAAATATGCCAAAAGCAGAGTGAGCCATAAAGCGACGGGTAAGGTGAATACATGCTCAAGGCCATTGTTCCAACCAGCGCTCTTGATAGGGCCCAATATGAGATTTAGCCCTCCTGCGTTTGCAATCAGCATTGCAATAATCACTTCGCCAATGAGTATGAAGGACATTTTCTCCACGAGTTCACGCTTTAATTTCTCGCTGCTTGCTAATGTACCTTGAATGATAATGATGAATACAAGGAGTGACAGAGAAGCACCTTTTGATGCTTCGTCGACATTATCGTACTGCAGAATCTCATAAAGGATTGGAATTAATCCAGATACGACGCTTACAACACCGAAGTTGATTGCTTTGTTCGATTGTAATGCGGTATACATAGCAAGACCAGTTAGGCCAACGATTGCGGTTCCTAGTGGGTATGATACTTCATAATCTGCCCATTCAATCCATGTTCCTACTCCAACGAGTAAAAGACCTAGAGGAATGTAACTCGCAACTGCCCAACCGAATGATGTTTCACCCTTGTATCTCTTTAGAATACGTTGATGGCCGAAGCACATGAGAGCCGCGCCTATTGATTGAGCATAGATCAAATTGGCATTTGCAACAAAAGCACCGTTGTTACTTTCTCCAAAGAAGTCGAAAGGTTCGTCGCCAATACTTGCGTCAAGGGTGAGATATCCAACAACATACCGAATGCCCCACAACAAGCCAACTGCCATGAAGAAAAACGATAGGCCAAGAAGATAATTCTGAGAAATCATGAGGTGATTATCATTCTTTTTCGCCTGTAATTCAACCATAAACAAGGCAATTGCAGAGGAGAGTAATCCCCCGATGAAAAGGATGAGAAACTTCTCTTCTCCAACATCATCAGCGAATGCAATGCTCAGTAATCCAATCCATATTGCGAGCATTGCAACTCCGAACATAATCACTTCAGTGAACCGTTCAAGGAATTGACCTGTGTCACTGGAGCCAGGCGGTCGAACAACCACTGGGGCAGTTGGTTGAATCTCATTAGTTGCAAAGATTGCATCATTTGCAATAGAAATGGTTTTTTTTGGAGCGCGAACTGGAGCAGGCATCTTAATCAGTTCGATTTCAGTTCATGAACACTTAAGGGTATACCCTGCAAGAGGCTGAATCGATAGGATTCTAAGAGGAAAACTTACGCTCCAATTGAAAGAGTTCAAACAATAGTATTGATTGGAATGGGTATGAGCCGAAAGAGCGGAGCACGTTCAACATTGATTTTAGCGTGTATGACCATGTTTTTACTTCCCACAGTACTTGCTACCGTGTCCGTTGAAGATACAGCCTCTGAGCCTCAAGAAGAAGGTTGGTGGATTGATACCACCGTTGACAGAGACGGAAACGGAATTGGCGACATGATTGAAGTGCATCAAAAGAATCCATACTTTCTTGATGCGGATAAGACACTTCCTTTGATTATCGATTTTGATCACACGCCTGGTGAAGAAGAAATCTTAATGCTCACAAACCAAGTTAATTACCAGCACCAGTGGACCCTTGAAGGCATTGATGCTCTTGCTGGAAGGATGCCGGTGGGTGATGTCATTACAGCTTCTCAACTTCCTGGAGTTGTTATGCTTGAACTCGACGGAATTCTTGAGGTAACAAACGGAGATGCCGCGGTTCTTCACGGCGTTGATACGGTTTGGCAGGATACTGGATACGATGGCGCAGGCAGCACAGTTGCAATTATCGATACTGGAATTGATGGAAATCATTCCAGTCTTGATGACCAAGACGACGATCCTTTGACCAACGATCCAAAGGTCATCGCATTCTATGACCCAGTTAACAACCCTTCTCTCACAAACGGTACTGAAGTATTCGCTTACGATGACCAAGGCCATGGGTCCCACTGCGCTGGTACAACTGCCGGAACAGGGGCTCCAACTTACGAGCATATTGGAATGGCCCCACAAGCCTCTCTCGTTGGCGTGAAGGTACTCGATGCAGGCGGTTCAGGAAGTTTTGCGACCGTTATGGCTGGTATGGAATGGACTGTTGAGAACCGATACAAATTCAATATCAGAGCGGCTTCTATGAGTTTAGGTGGCCCGGGAGCAATCGAATGGACTTCATCTGAAGAAGACAGTGTGAACCGATATGCGAACGAAATGGTGCGTGCTGGAATTGCTTTGTTTATTGCAGCAGGCAATAGCGCAGTATCCGCACAAATTGGTACGCCTGGCTCTGCGGAAGATGCAATTACAGTTGGAGCACTCGACAAGAATTCAGCAATTGCTGTTTACTCAAGTCAAGGTCCGACCGAAGAAGGCCGGGTCAAACCAAACATTGCCTATGTAGGTAGCAACGTCATGTCTGTTGCCTTCAATACGGGTGATCAATACACCGACATGTCAGGAACTTCAATGGCTACTCCAGGCGCTGCAGGAGTTGCTGCGCTAATGCTTCAAGCAAATCCGGACCTTTCACCTTTCGATATTCGAAATATCATGCAAGAAACTGCGACCTATCGTCAATGTGCTTACATGCTTGCAAATGAGCCATGTGCTGAGGACTTGATTCCTAAGAATCGTCAGAACAATGTTTACGGACATGGAGAAGTAAGGGCCTTAGACGCTGTGTTAGAAGCTGCACAGGAAGATTATGAATTCGATACTTCAATTTCCGTGGTGGTTTCAACAACCGTTGGCGAGCATAACCGAATCCATCTTGATCGTGGCGATTCAGTATCGTTTGATGTCGTAGGAGATCTCGAAACAGTTCAATGGAGAAGCAATCACCTTCGTGACGATTGGTCAAACATCCATGATTTTGACCATGGCAGCCCTTCGGGTGAACTCTACTTAATCGACATTGTTCACCAATTGGAACATCTTCCCGGGACAGATGTTTTGGGCAATCATACCATCTCTCTCCGTGGAATTCAATACAATGAATCGGGAGGTCAATCCTCCTCGACTCCACTCGCTACTGCTGATGTTATGATTATGGATGCAAGTACCGACGTTATCTCTGAAAAAGAAAGCGAAGGCCTTCCTGCGGTAGGTCTAATTGGAACAATGGCCATCGTCGCATTAGGGATTGTGGCATCATCTCGTGAAGATGAAGATACGGCAGATGGGCAGTAATTAGGAACCCTATGTTGATATGCGGATTTGGTTAGGTAAGGTTGGGCGAGTCAGATGGTTGGAGAAGCACACGTATCAATGATACCAACAACACCCAAGAAAGTGTGGTCTGCTAATGTAAACGGCCACGCCGTACAAGCACTCGCACCTTCAAACGCCATCCTACTCGATGTTTTACGGGATGAAGTAGGCATGCTCGGCGTAAAGCGTGGGTGTGATCTTGGGACATGTGGCTGTTGTGCAGTTCTTGTCAATGGTGAACCACGTCTTTCATGCCTCTGTTTAGCAGGTCAAGTCGAAGGCGATGATATTACCACAGTGGAAGGACTTGCTGAAGGAGCCCATTTGGCTCCGATTCAAACGTGTTTCGCGACACATGGTGGCTCCCAATGCGGTTTCTGCACACCCGGTTTTCTCATGGCCGCTGAAGCCTTGCTCGATTCAAATCCTAAACCTTCCCGAGAAGAAATTTCATGTGCAATAGAAGGAAATCTGTGCAGATGTACAGGCTATCAACAAATAATCGATTCAATCGAAGCTGCTGCGGAGATTAAGCGAGGCGAAGCTCCTGCTCCAACCCCTGCCAGCGATCCTCATCCAAATCCTCACCCTGAAGGGCCAGAACAGCCATCGATGCCACCGGGCCATGCGAGATGATCCCATGTCTGGTGGATATCGGCAACAACCAGGGGCTTCCCGTGAAGCCACCCGAAAGGACGGAAAGCGAGTTGCTGGAAAACAAAAGTTTCCCCCTCCCGGTTCTGGTGGTTCAGATCCAAAGATGTCCCCTCGTGATCTCGATTGGATTCCCGAATCGGTCGGCGGAAAGGAGCCACAACCTGCTGGTTCACACATACATGACAGATATCGAACTGGTACTTCGGTCGGTAAACCACGTGCTCTTGTTGATTCACACGCTAAAGTAACAGGGCAAGCATGGTATGGTGATGATGTTCGCTTACCAAACGAAATCATTGGGAAGATTCTACGTTCCCCTCACCATTATGCAAAAATAAAATCGATTGATACCTCCAAAGTTGAGGCGTTACCAGGTGTTCTAGCAGTCGCAACAGGTCAAGATGCTCCGAATACATTCGGAGTTCTGCCCGTTACAAAGGATGAACATGCAATGGCCGTTGAGAAAGTTCGACACGTTGGAGACCTTGTCGCCTGTGTTGCTGCAGTTGATGAAGCGACTGCAATGGAAGCCTTGAATCTCTTTGAAATTGAATGGGAAGTGCTTGAACCAATTTTTGATCCAAAGAAAGG
>QQSG01000009.1 GCA_003602665.1 Candidatus Poseidoniales archaeon | reverse complement strand
GCATGTTACGCAAAGGCTGACCTATCCCTTGTTCATGAAAACGTCACAATCACAACAAGCACCGAAATGAGCGGTGGCGGATTCGGTACAATGAGCGAGACCTCTGGTCGAAGTTGCACTGATGAGGGGGGTGATCCTGACGAAGATTGCGATGGCGTGAGTGATGATTGGGACGATTGTCCACAAACTGCTTCAGGCGTTGAAGTCGATGCTTGGGGCTGCTCTGACGCTCAAAACAACGGCGGTGGTGGCGATGGAGGAAGCTCCGATACCGATGGTGATGGAATCCCAGACTCCAACGATGCTTGTCCAAATGAAGCCTCCAATGCTCAAAATGATGCTGATGGTGATGGATGCATTGACGATGACGGATCTGGAAACGGTGATGGAAACGGTGGCACCAGTGCCGATAGTGATGGTGATGGCGTTATTGATGACGACGATTACTGTCCAGATACTTTGGCTGGAGCGACTGTGGATCTGATGGGCTGTTCCGATGCTCAAAACGGTGGTGGAAACGGTGGTGGAGACGGATCTGGAAACGGTGATGGAAGCGGTAACGGCGGTGGAACCGGCGGTATTGGTGGACTCGATTGCATTCCAGACATGAGTGGAGGCATCAGTGACAAGACGGTGTTCCGTTCAGATCTTATTTTTGCAAATGGAATGGATGCATTCAATTTCCCTATCGTTGAAGGAACGGTTTGGGGCGATGCTGCTGTTGGAGCAGGTTCGATTTCGATGTCGACTGAAGTCGGTGGCTGTGAACTGTTCTCTTTCGATATTCCAGTAACGGATGCTTTGCCATTGAATTATCGACATCTCTCTACTCAAGACTTCACTGTTGGAATGGACACTGTAACAGCACATGGAGTCCAAGTCTTTGCAGGCCGTGAAGGAAATAATGACTGGGCAACACCAGACTTTACGTTGCTTCAAAGTGTTCCTGATGATGTAGCCAAGATGGGGCTCCCGTTCGCTGTTTGGGTCAATGTTGTCGGTTTCAATGAATTCGATTCAACAGTTGATATGAGCGGAAGTCTGAGCACTGCAGGCGCACCAGTCTTTGTCGAACCGTCGCAATTGACCATTGACGAAGTTGGAGCTGTTGTTGTCGATACAATGAACCTCTCCAGCGGAGAATACACCCTGACAGTTACAGGAACAAATGCGGGGGCTGAGCGCTCCGTAACCGTTTCATTCACGGTTGAGAATGATCCTGATTTCGAACTTGTAACGATGGATCCGTGGATTGTTCTTCCTCAAGGCGTTCCTTGGGTTATTCCAACTCCAATTTTCCTCGAACCAGTCAATGGATTTGGGGCAGATGTTTCTGTGAGCGTAACAGTGCCAGATGGTGTTACGGCACAACTTGACTTTGCAAGCGGATCTACACCGTTTATGTCCATCTTGACATTGACCATCCCAGCAAACCTTTCGGCAGGCGATTATACCGTAATCGTCACAGGAACGGCTGGAAGCACAGTTCATTCAGACGAGATTACATTCACCTTAACATCACTTCCAGAATTCTCATTGGATATTGAAGACCGTGAACAAATCATTGTCAACGGCGCAATGTCAGTAAGTGGCGTCATCAATGCTCACAATGGACTTGATCTTGCTTTGGGCGGTGCACTCGATGTGTTCATCGAACCGTACAACCAGGCATTGCTTGATTCAGCAGTTATTGAATGGGGAGTCATGACTACTGACGGAGATTTACCATTCACAGTGGTCTTCACAGTTGACGATACAATCGATCGAAATGAATACACAGTCAATCTCAATGTGATCGCTCTTGATGGTGGAGTTACGCACACAGCATCTGTTGCCTTCGTAACCGAATCTTCAACCCTTGACGGTACTGCTGTAGCTGCAGATGCTTCAGCGGTTGTATCAGGTAATACGAGCCAGTACGATGGAACAGAAGAGACTGCTATAGCAATCAACAACGGCGAGGATGTTGAAGACGATGAGGAATCTTCTGACTCCACTGCTTCAGGAGATGATAAAGAATCGAATACTGCTCTCATCGTTGGATCATCAATAGGCATCATCGGCATCATCGTTGGAATTGCAGTTGTTGTCCTACGCGGACGTAGTGAATCTTCCGACAAGGATTTCAGCCAACAGGCTTGGAACGATGAACCAGTAGTACAGCAACCAATGATGCAGACTCAACCTCAGCAACCAGTACAGCAAATGCAACCAGCACTAGCAGTTCCTGCTGGCGTAACAACGGCTCCTCCGCCACCAGCTCAACCAACGACTGTTGCTGATTACACGGGCCTTCCACCAGGTGGAACGTACGATCAATCAACTGGACAAACCATCTATATTCAGCCAGATGGCGTTCAATGGCAGATGATGGGGGATGGCAGTTTCAACCGTCTATGAGATTCCTCAACGGTTCGACAATCTGAAGAAGTTTGACTTCTGAAGGAATCAGCCTTTTCAATGAGGGTATGGACGCTTGGTCGTGCAAAAGTCACATACCTTGCTTGCAAGGTCAATCCATTGGAGTTTTATTCTCCTCTACATCTATGGTATTTTCAAACAAGTGAATGAGTTAGATGAACTTGAGGAGAATAATCTCCTTCTTTTTGAGATTGTATTTGCCACTCTATTCCTTGTTATTGTCATTCTACGCTATTCCTACATGAGACGTTTCAAGACGTTCTTGGGGGCTCGAGAACCCGTTCATATCGTCCACTATTACTTCGCTCGTTCAGTCCACAAAGCAATGTATGCAGTCTTCATCTTACTTCCACTCACTGGCTTGATCATAGCCGCATTGTATACGAACGGATACCAAAACGAGGATGGATTATTGATGGGAGCTGCACTTGGTATCCATGAGTTTACTGCAACAGCGAGTTATGTCCTGATCGCTACGCACATTGCAGCAGCGATTTATTCTCGAGTCAAAGGTGAAGGCGTTTGGTCTTCCATGGTTCCTATACTGAAAGAGGACAAACCATCTGAAAACGAATTGGTGAAGAAAATCGCATCGATTGAAGAACAAATCTACGATAAGGTGGAAGGATTCTTTAGTTCAAGAAACAAGTAAGACTGGAAACAGTCGATTTCTTCCAGATGTAGTTCATTACTGTAAAATCCATGTATGATTCTGATAATACGGAATAGAAAATAATTAATTATTACAAATTATAGAAAACGTATTAATAGGAGGCATGTTGGGCTTTAATCAGCAGGTGCAACCTATGAGTACAGCCGAAATTATGCCTTCAGAACGTCTTCCAGTTACTGTCCTCTCTGGATTTTTAGGAGCAGGAAAAACAACTCTCCTTAATCAGGTTTTGAACAATCGTGAAGGCCGCCGTGTAGCGGTTATCGTCAACGACATGAGCGATGTTAACATCGACGTAGAACTTGTTGAACGCGGTGGAGCAGAACTCAGCAGAACCGAAGAAAAATTAGTTGAAATGTCGAATGGTTGCATCTGCTGTACGCTTCGAGATGATCTACTCGAAGAAGTTTCAAGGCTTGCAAAGGAAGGTCGCTTTGACTATCTCTTGATCGAATCGACTGGAATCTCAGAACCAATACCGGTCGCACAGACCTTCACATTCGAAGATGAAGAAGGTGTGAGTTTAAGCCAAGTATCTCGACTTGACACAATGGTCACTGTCGTTGATGCTGCCAATTTCCTCAAGGATTACCAAGAGGCTGAAGCGTTGCAAGAACGAGGAGAGTCGATGGGTGAAGAAGATACGCGAACTGTAACCGATCTCCTTATCGATCAAATTGAGTTTGCTGACGTCATCGTTTTGAACAAATTAGATTTGGTTGATGATGAACAAGCTCAACGCGTTCAAGCCATCATCACGGCATTGAATCCAGGCGCTGAAATCATCCCAACTTCTCACAGTAAGGTCCCTCTCAATCGAGTGTTGAACACCAACTTGTTTGACTATCAAAAAGCAGAGACTTCTGCTGGATGGATACGAGAATTGCAAGGCGAACATACGCCTGAAACAGAAGAATATGGCATTTCTACCTTCACATACCGGACGTCTAAACCCTTCGATGCTGAGAAATTGTACGAGTTTGTTACAAGTAAAGAAAAGTGGGAAGGTATCCTTCGTTCGAAAGGATTCTTTTGGATTTCTGCGAACCATCGCTATGCATATCAATGGGCTCAAGCAGGCGGTGTGAGTAATGTTTCCATCGTAGGTCTTTGGTGGGCTGCTGCAGGTGATCAGCTTCAGGATTTGCCAGAAGATCAGCGTCCTGATATGCAACCCGATTGGGACCCTGCTTACGGTGACCGTAAGCAAACTCTTGTTTTCATTGGCCAAGATATGGATGAAGATTCTATTCGCGCTGAACTCGATAAGTGTCTCTATGATGACGGATCAGACAACCCTGACCTGGATTCATGGAGTGAACAATCGAACCCATTCCCTACAGTCCCTGTAGAGCCTGAAGAAGAACCAGAACTATCGGCTGAGGCATAAGGCAATACCGAGAGCGTCGATGATGCATTGAGACCTGTTTTTTGTTCTTCCATTTATTTTAAATCTTCATCGAGTATCGGAAAACATAATTCAAAGGTGAACATGTATGGCAAATCGAAAACAAACAATTTTTTGGATTTTAATACTTCTCGCATTACCTCTTTCAGGCTGTACAAGTTCACCAAGTGAAGATTATGAATTCAAAGGTGAAACGTTGGTTGAGTCCCAGAATCCCTGTCAAGAACCCTCAGAATCAATGACTCAATCGATGACATCGATATTGGTTAACGGAGAGGAGAGGATGTTCCGATTATCAGTTCCAAGTTCAGATGCTGGAACGAAATTGGCCATCATCATAGCGTTTCACGGTGGCGGTGATGCTGAAGAAGACTTTCCCCAACAGAGCCAATTCGATCAACTAGGCGAGATCGAGAAATTCATCATGGTCTATCCAATTGCTGAAGAGGAAAGAACGCTTGCTGAAGGTGACTGGTTCCTCAATACGGCAGCAACTTCTAGAGACGACAATGACTTTTCAGAATCGATTGTCGATGAATTATCTAAAGCCTATTGTGTCGATGAAGACAGACTTTACGCCATTGGTTATTCATTAGGATCGATGTTTACCTATGAGATTGCCTGCCAATTAAGTGACACGTTTGCAGCAGTTGCCTCCTTCGCTGGAACCATGCCTGTCAGTCCTGAAACCTGTGATATGACCGGAAGTATGTCAGTTTTGCATATTCATGGCAAATTGGATTACATCATTGATTATGACGAAGATTGGGATTGGAAAGACGGTGAAATGGAAGGTGTTGGAACGATGAGTAACGTACCTGGAATGATCGATTATTGGGCTCAAAAACTCGATTGTCAAAGTGACAATACTCACGCTCATTTGTTTAATGGTGATGAAGTAGAACACATTGTCCATAGTGAATGTAATGCAGATGCGCGTGTTGAGCATTATGGCATGGAGGCTCAAGAGCACACCTGGCCCAATCAAGTCGATGGGACTGCCACGTATCGCTTAATGTGGAATTTCCTTAGTGATTTTACGAATTGAATCGTTTCCCATTGAACGGTA
>QQSG01000089.1:973-27081 GCA_003602665.1 Candidatus Poseidoniales archaeon | reverse complement strand
TTAATTGCAGCGCGCTCGTCGTTCCACGTTCTGTCGAGAAGTGTATCAAAGCGGAAATCGAATGAAACGGAACCATCTGCAGCTTCCATCATGAAGCCACCAAGTCCGTCTATTTCGTCTCCGATTGTACGAGAACCTGCTTCTTTCTTCAATGCAGCCGCATCGACAGTAACTGGCCTTAGAACGAAATCTTTTCCAGAAATATCTCCTGCATGCTTCAACAAAGATTTCAGTAGAGTTGCTCTTCCCTTCATTCCGGGATCGGCAAGTTGTGCTTTTGCAGCATCATACGTAGCATCTAAGACGCCACGACGTGCAATTAGCAGTTCTTTCTGGTTTCCTTGTCGCGCACTGGCGACCATTTCTTGTGAGATTTGTTCAGCTTCACGCCCAGCACGGGCACTTGCTTCGTCCGAGATGGACGTTGCCTTTGTTTCTGCTTCACCGACAATTGCATCTGCTTCTGCTTTCGCTTCTTTAAGCATAGCCTTGGCTTGCGCCTCAGCAGATGCAGCGATATCTTTAGCAAGTGTTTCAAGTGTCATATCATCATCTCCAGCGAATCAACAGACGAGTGTCTGTTGTAACGCCACAACTTCATAGGAAGAGTGGCAATGCACCGAGAATTACAATCGACTCAGGAAGAGCCGTGAAAATGAGTGCAGGACCGAATTTGCTTGAGTCTTCAGCGAGCATACCGACAGCTGCGCTGCCGATGCTTCCCTGGGAGAACCCAGCGCCGAGACCAGCAAGACCGAGAGCAATACCTGCTCCCATGTCCTTGCCCCAGCTTTCGGTTGTTTCTGTTGTGTCAGCGTCCGCTTGAGCGGATACGCCCTGAGCAATCAGGACGAGTGCACCGAGCACGATCATCATTCGTAGGCTTTTCTTTAGGGTATTCTTGTTCATATTTTCTACCTCCTTAACGTCCAGTGGACTATGAATTCCCCTCAACATGTAGGGGTTGGCCTCCAAGCGGGGAATAAGCCCTGCCTGAGCCATCGTAAAACTTGCCCATCCATTCCACAAAGTGGAGACGAGCTGCGTGAATAGAAGGTGAGAGGAGACCGAGTGCTATTGCAAACACTTGGACACCAATCCAGAGGAGGAAGAAGAGTGGAACCATGAGATAATCGCCTGCTGAAATTGCATCGGCCATGGAAGCAAAGCCCATGTCGTTTCCAATTTCTGCAATCTTAACACCTGCAACACCAACTGCCATAATACGCAGATAAGAAAGAGTGTTGGCCAACAATCCGAAAGTTTCGATTGGACCCATGATGACGCCACCAGCCCATCCGAATCCTTCAAAGATGGCAAGAGCGATAATGAGCAATACAACTCCTACGATCATAACAATGGCTGGCATGGTGCCAGCGAGGACTTCATTGTCGCCCTTCATGTAACCGTATATGTGGAAGAATCCACCGAGGAGAATCATCATCCAACTTCCCTTTTCGAAGAATGCTGCGACGATACCGTGAGCCTTCATGACGTTGAAGAATCCAATAATGTATCCAATGAGGAGATGAAGAGCACCCAAGTAAACCGAAACCAGTACGTAATCTGTCAAAGCAGTGCTTGCGCGATGGAATGGAACATAGGTGTGGCCAAGACCCAATGCATCTGCAATGGAACTTTTCTTGAAACTACCAGTCAATTCGGAGGTCCAGTCATACAAGCCAATGAGAGGTGATGCATCTCCCATGATGTGGCCGGTTCCATCCCAAACAAAGCCAAAGCCTTCTGCGAACAGGAATCCCCATATCATGCACCAAATACCCATTGACATGAGTACAGTGGTTGCATTCTTACCCATTGGCTCCTTTGCAAACGGAAGAGAACGTAGCCAAAGTGCAAGTAATACGATAACGAATCCATAGCCAAAGTCGCCCAGAATAAGTCCGTAGAGCATTGGGAGAGTGATCATGATGAAGGTTGTAGGGTCGAAAGTTCCGTACTTAGGACGACCTACAAGGTCGACAACAAGTTCGAATGGTTCTGCAGCGCCTGAGTTCTTGTAAGCAACTGGCGGTTCAGGCTCATGGTGATGGCTATCGTGGTCATCATGGCCGTGATGATCGTCAACGTGAGCTTCAATCTCTATGTGAGAAACAATTCCTTTCAATGAATTGCGGGCTTTGTCTGCGTTCTCAGTTGGGACCCATGCGTCGAGAGCAAAAGCCTGATTTGATACAGCCAAAGATGTTGGAGAAGTGTAGATTGCGTCCTCTCTTTGAAGATATTCTTCAATGATTACAAGGTCTGAACCGTTCTTTTCTGCCCATGCATCAAGTGCTTCTTGGTTGGATTCAGCAGAGGACTCAGCCTTCGCAATTGCTTCCTTGGTCTCTGCAACTCTTTGCGAAGGCGTTCCTTTACCGGAAGGAAGTTGAATTGCCTTTGCGTTTAATTCAGCCAATGCGATTTGCACTGCTGCTGCATCACTCGGAGCACATGCAACCGCAACGAGCCCCGCTGGACAGAGGTACTCTATTCGGGAAGCCATGTCGGCAAAAGCCTTGTGAGCCTTGGATGAGTTTGGAGTCTCGGCGACGTAGATTTCTACGCCTTGATATCCTGAAAGAAGGTCAAGAGAAATATTCAGTGGCTCGAGACGTTCAAAGACTCGGAGTTGATCATTGAGCGATGAAATATCAGATTCAGCCTCGCGTATTGCTTCAATGTTTTCCAAAGCAGCATCTACCTTAGACGACATTTTCTCTGCAAGTTTCTTTGCATTGGAACTTGAGAGAGGACCTTTTGAATTGTGGACTGCAACAGCACTGCGTACGGCACGTACCTTGAGAAGTAGGGCACTGATTATATCGGCATCTTCACTCTGGATTGCGCGGCCTACACCAATTCCTTCTTCGAATTGTGTGTAATCTTCGATGTGAACGCAGCCCAAATCGGAGCATTTGCGGACGATTTCGTGCATAGCATCAACAGGCGCCGCCAATGTTAGACGGGACATGTCGACAGTTGAGAACATGATATCACTTCATTGATTGAGGAGTCTTTCCACGATAAGAGATACTGCTGCATCTTGATTCTTTGCAGCATCGCTTTGAACAGTTTCAACGGACTTGGAGCCTTCTTTCTGGACCTTCGTTACGTTCTTCATGGCCGCTTCTCGAGCTGAATCAAGAGTCGACTTGATTGTAGCCTGGGCGTCTTCTGCGGCCTTGGAGACCATATCTGCTGCATCACGTCGAGCATCGCTGAGTATACGACTGGATTCACTCTGAGCATCAGAGAGAGTCTTTTCAGCAGCCTGCTCGGCTTTTTTGATGCTCTGGAGGACTTTTTCCATACCCATTACAACCACTTCGCTCCGACCACCGAGAGGGGGTTTATGAGGCTAATGGAAAGGCCAGTTGACAAGAAACGGGCCTCACATTGGTTTTTTTCCACGGAATCGACTCGACATTAGGAAGGGATACAACAGTCGCCCTGAAACATTTTCAAAGCCTACATCTATCATCATATTCCTGTAGTATTTGTTTGTACCATAATGCGTGTAGGAACGAGCCAGTCCTTTCCACGGATGATCCTTGGTTTTTGTAACCCAACGAGCCATCCATTGAACCACAGTACTCATCCAAATACGACCAGTTAATCCATGCAGTGCATTTGCTTTACCAGCATCACACATCACTAACTGACCACCGGGCTTGAGAACACGGAATATTTCTTCAAGTCCTTTTTTCTTATCTTGGAAATCTCTGAACGAAAAGAGACAGAAGACCATATCAAACATATTGTCTTCCAGTGGGATATCTTCTGCAATTGCTTGAACATAGGCTGCAGGAGGCTCTCCACGTCCTTTGCGTGCAGCATCAACTCGCTTTTTTGCAACTTTCAGCATTTCTTCCGAAGGATCTAAACAAGTGACATCCAATCCAACGAGATCTTCTGCAAAGCTTCCAGGTCCGCATCCAACTTCAAGAATTTTCATACCTTCTGACGCATGATTGCGAACATTTCGCCTCCAACGCTTATCCTGCCCAAATGTCATTAATCGATTGACTCTATCATAATCAGGAATGGTTGCTTCGAGTTGTTCTTCCAACTCAGTCCAAGCATCCAAATCAATGCCAGAGGGGTCGTAACCACCCGTTGCTGCTCGACTTGACATGGTTGGTGGCAGGCCTCGCCCTCTTTGGAGGTGTCGCTTCGACCAGTAAACAACTTCAAGCGATACGCTCGACAGTTTCTGGCGTGATACCCTCTTCTGGAGTAACACGGAAAACCAACATTTTCAAATTCTCAGGAGCGTTTCTAAACTTTGAAACAATCATCGAAGTTTCGAAATCAGACCCGATTGTACGTACGCCGAAGGTCAGGACCATATCGGCTATACTCGCCAGTTCTTGGCGAACCGAAGGTGACAAGCCATTGACTGAAACGCTGATTAACAATAGACCCCGGTACATCTGCGTGTGAGCTTGTAACATACGAATCATTGCAACAACACGGCTCTGATCATCACGTTGTAAGAAAAAGTCAAGACTGTCAATTGCTGCTCTGAAGTAAGGTCCCAAAGCCATGATTTCATTGGTTACTTCAGTAAGATAATCTTGGTTATTTTCATCTACAAATCGTGTCTGGGCAAGTCGTTGGATGTCTTCAAGACGGAATCCTTCAAGACGATAACGGCTTGCTAGGAGTTCTCGTTCGAGAACATTTGAATTGTATTCCTCACCAATTGTACGAACGTTGATGTCGAGTGGCCATCCGTATTTCTTGAAAACACGGACAATCTCTGGTTGTCCTTCGTTGGTTGAAATATAAAGCGTATTTTCTGACTCTTCAGCGGGAGAAACGTACTGCTTTGCGAATAATTCAGCACCAGAACCCGTCTCAGTAAACGCAACCATTGTGAATCCACGAGGGACTCCTCCATTCATTTCACCATCGAACTTAGGGACTCCAAAAGAGCCCACTTGTCCAAAGAATTCTTCATCTTCCTTATCGAATGTAATCTTCTTCTTCATCTAAATCCCTCCTCAATGGATGACCACTTGCCCACGGTCAACAAGGTCGGTACAATACAGATCAAGGTTCGAAAGAACCAATGGTGGTGTTTGGTCGGGAACATTTAGGATAATCGAAAGGACCTCTCTCTGTCTAAACGTGTTAATGAAGGTGTGAAGATATTCAGCAAGCATTCTATCCTCATTGTAGATCGCGAGCGCATTTACGCTATCAATGAAAACGAAATTTCTTGCTGAAGAGGTCGTTCGTAGAATATACAGGGTTCGAAGAAGAACTGATTCCAACATAATTGGACTATCAACAAAGTGGATGTTTGAATATTGTACGTCGGTTCCTCCCAGAATACCAGAGGAAACAAGATCAATAAATTGAATATTTGAAACATCAACACCTATCGATTCGAAGGCTTGAATGATCTCAACTGCTCCGCGGCTTGCCGTAATGTATACACCTCCCATCTCAAACATCTGCATCAATGGAAGCATTGTGCTTGCAGTTACCATGAATGCGTTTGAGTTGCCACAACGAACCTGGACAGAACTATTGAGTGAGATTGTCGATAGTTGTTCAGCGATTCTTTGGTCGAGTTCAAACATAATCATGCACCCCAATGAGCAGTTTCATTTTGAGAGCCCCACTTCAACATAGGCGTCAACATGACACCAAGGGGCGTCAGTTCAATGGCGTGTTTCGCCCGGCTGTGGGATGTTCCACGCATTTTAACCACCTGTAAGAATCTCAGTAGATGGCCCATACGTTCGACATCACCCATGACAACAATTCCATCTGCGATTGCTTCTTCCACACCAAACGAAGACCAATGGGCGTTTTCTGTCGCTGAAGTGATTTCAGAAATTAGGATGGTTGTGCAACCCAGAGTCGCTAGTTTCTTTCCGAGTGTAAACAAGAAATCTCGAATTAGTTGTTCGGATTTAATCTTGTAACAGAGAGTTGTAACCGAATCGATAACCAACCGTGTTACACCGATTGTGTTGACGATGTCTGTAATGGATTTGATCAGGGCGTGAACGTCATCTAAGTCAAATGTGGATTTATCAAGTCCCAACCACGAATAAAGAACGTCCATGTCAAAAACGTTGATCAGACCTGTATCAACCATATTCATATCGAAGAAGGCGTATTGACGAATATTTTCTAAGAGTTTTACTGATGGTTCAGTTGCTGTGAAGTGAGCACAAGCCTCACCCGCAAGAGCACCACGAACGAGGAATTCCATGGCTAGGGTTGTTTTTCCAGAACCGCATGTCCCAGAAGCCAAAACTGTGGACCCATAGGGGATACCTCCTCGCAAAATTTCATCCAATCCATGGATGCCTGTAACACAACGGTCTCGTGAATAAGTGGAAGCGGCTTGCACGGGTATCAGTTGTCCCAGTGCCACCGAGTTCATGAAGCATTTGTTACACTAGAAGGCACATCACCGGGTGTTGATACCTGATTTACACTCCAACTATCGGAATTCAAGGCACTACCTCCCTCCCAAACAAGAGCATTGTTTATCCCAAGTAACAATCCTGTTTGACCTCCCCATTCGGCACGAGAGTTTGGAAGGGGTTTCGTTTGACCCGGGCGAGTAAATCGCAGTTCTATGACACTACTGCCGTCATCGAGAAGATTCATGGAACCTGTGCCTAGAATGCCAAAGGTACCTAAATCGATCACCTGGGTGGCATTCCCTTGAATTTGAGATGATACTGAGCCTGTAAACAAAGCCGTGGAATAACCGCTTATCACACCACTTTGAAACAGGACGTTGTTCGTTGAACTTGGAGAAGTGACGTTAAGAGACCATCCATAGAAGCTTGTTGCAAAGGAATTGTCGTTGTAAATTTCAATCCATTCCGGCCCTCCTCCGATGGGTCGGGCCATTACTTCGGTGATCACAAGATTCTCACTTTGCCTACCTGCATCATGAACTTGCAAGGTAATCGTAACAAGTTCCCCAGACATACGAATAACACTTGACGCCGTAGATGCCATACGTGCTGAGTTAATATCTGAACCTCCTTCGAACAGAACGAGACCGATACGAGTTGTGTCTGGGGACGTTTGGACGCTGATGTGCAGGTAGGCACTGAGATCTTCTGCAAGACCTAGTCCTTCAGAAAAGGATTCGAGCGTCACATTTGATAACGCTTGCAGTCGGTTTTCATCGAGTTCCCCCGCCACAACAAGTCCCGTTTGTACACGGCCCTTTTGCAAGTCTTCGGCACTTACCTCATCCCAGTCTGATGTTGAATTAGCATAGTCTAAATCGCCACCATCTAATGCCGGAACGTACCACCCTGAATCGCCAACAAGACGATCGAGAGCGAAAACTGTGGCTTGATCAACTTGGTCAATCTCTGTATCGTTCGATCCCATTTCAAGTTGGGCGAGAGACATGAATGCGGTTAATATCATGAGGAAAAGCGTGAACGCAGAGAGGAATTCAATCACTGCAGTTAAGCCTCTTTCATCTGAGCGGATGCATGTGTGCCCAGACTCCTCCATATAGGTACCAACACAAACGATGTCATGAACGTTGCCGAACCATCAGGGGGTGAATTCGCAGTAATTAACCCTAAATCAAGCGATGAGTCTTTGAATCATCTATGCGACCACTGTATGATGACAGGAGCGGATAGCATGGCCGTTGGCAAGAAAAAAACGAGCATTAGCTTGGTTTTCCTTATGCTTTTTTCAGCATTTTCGATGCTCGCATATGTACCGAGTGCTGCTGCTGTAGAACAAATTGATCTGGCTATTGTGTCTGGCCAAAATCCTGTTGAAGATCGTTTTTACTCAGCATTCGACCCTATTACATTCACAGTAGAGGTAGAAAATCAAGCATTGAGCCCTTTAACAAACACTCGTACGCTGAAATGGTACGTATGTGACGGACCTCGAACAGCAGTATCTTGCATCTCAAACAATATTGAGGATGGAGGAATGAACATTAACGGATTACTCAGCGGAGAATCTGCGAACTTCTCCGACTCGATTAGATGGTTCCCTAGTGGCGCCGTTGGCACCTTTACAGTCGTATTCAAATTCGATTATGCAGATGTTGATACAAGCGATGACATCTTATCATACAACATCAATCTTACTGCTGAATTCAGCGATATAGCCGTCGATAAAGAACAAGACCCTCGCGATACTCTTTCAGCCCTACACACTTACAACGGCGAAGCGATTTTGAACACCGAAGTGGATTATGAGATGGACATTTATGGGATTGCAAACACATGCGGTTCGTGTAATCTTGTAGCAAACATAGGATGGAACCTCATGACGCTTGATGGAACCATTGTCAGTAATGCAACCCGTAGCGTAACAAATCTTCCATCTGGAGGATATGAACAACCATTTACGGTTACGTTGCCTGCCTTGAATCATTCAATTCCTGGAAGATTCATCTTTGAATTCGGACTTATGAGCAGTTCTGGCTCTTTTGATGGAGACCTTAACAGTTTCAATGATCTCGCACAAATTGAAATTGTCCTCGATAACACGCTTGACCTTAGAATTGCGAGTATGTATCCATCGCATGACCCATCATCACCTTCCTACTATTATGGAGAGAATATGATTTCTGCTAAGATAGAAAACGTCGGTAATTTCACCATCTTGGAATCCACAGTTACTTTCGAGATGTTTGATGCTCAAGGGGAATCCGAACACATCGAGATGTGTGATATCGATACACTTGGCCCATCACAATTCACTACATGTACATTTGATATCGTAGAAATCGGAGATGGAAAGGAATTGAGAGTGTACATGCCAACCTCATTTGATGGCCGTGCAGACATAGCACCTTCAGACAACACACTCATCGAATTTGCCGATATAACTGCAGGAGGAATTGACCCCGCAATAGGGCTCAATACAGTTTCTGGCACATTTACCACTGCAGACACAATCGAGCTCAGTGCACAAACCAGCAACATCGCGGCCAAACCTCTTAATTACACGTGGACGCTTGATTCAGCCATTCAACTTGGACATGGACAATTCCTGAGCGTCAATGCCACAACCTTCCCTTTGAAATCTTATATTGTAGGATTGGCAGTTGAGGACGCTCTTGGGAACACAGAATATGCATACAGAACAATACAACTTATTGACGAAGTCGTTATTGAAGAAGAACCCCTTCTGACTGGTTCAATTGTATCTCTCGACAAAGCAGAGTTCTCGTATGACTATTTCCTACCAATACAAGGCTCGGAATACAATATTGCTGGAGGTAAAGAACCACTGATGATCCTCGATCTCAAGGCTATGAAACTTGACGACAACACTCAACCAGCAGACGTCCAATCGATTGATTTGACGGTAAATCTATCAGCTCTTTTACCAGACATGATTCCATTTGATTCTGTAGAAGTACTCGAACTACCAGATTCAACCGAAACCTACTGGGATTATCTTGAATCTCCTAATTACTACTCGTTTGATGAAATTCAAAACATTTCACTGAGTCTGAGCAGTAATACTGTTCTCCTCTTTATCGGATCGTTACCAGAAGCAGATGTTTCCGCCAATAACACAGAATACAACCGCCTCCAAGGCGGCTCTATAGAATTATCATGGAATGCAGAAGGGGACGTATCCAACCCATATCTAGGAGGCTGGAGAATCTACAAACTCCCTGTCGCTGAAACAGGAGGTACAATTTTCCCTAATCCGGATGAAGAAGATAGCCAAAGTCTGTGGACTCAACTTATTGATGAGCGATTTGTAGAGATGGTGTCTATTTCAACAGAGAACTGGATTGATCCAGAACCACTTGCTTCTGGAACATGCGCATCCTATGCACTTATTCCTTCAAACCGTGCTGATGTTCCAGATTTGTCAAGAATCAATGTGTTCATGAATGAAGAAGGGAACTCCATGTTGTGCGGAGATGCAATCGCCCCTTCGAGTATAGTCTCTTCATTTACACATTCTTACAGATTTACAAATTCAACGACATGTTTCGATTTACAACGAAGTTGGAACTCTTGCTACGAACTAAACCTTACTTGGACATGGCCGCAAAATGAACTGGATGGGGAAGTGACATGGAACATGTATCGCCTTGATACACGCCCGAATGAACTTGAACTGAAGTATGTCAATCCTATTGCGACTGGCTTGAGTGGAATTGAAGGAGAAACTGGTACATTTAATCAATCTGGCTTGGAAGCGGATGGCATACGTCCAGATAGGACATACTTCTACGTCCTCGCACCTGTTGACGGACGAGGGAATGCCATGACTATCGCAGAATATCCAAGCGAAAACACGGAACGTGTGGAAATTGAAAACCAATGGTGGGATTACAATCAACATATCATTCCAGAAGAACCAGAACCTCCAGAACCACCTCTTGGAGTCGAATGGTTTGGAGATCTCGAAGATTCTATGGAAATCAAGGAATTCCAATATGCAGGAATTGGAGCATTGATTCTCGTCGTTCTGAATGCTTTACTTATTCCAATGATGATCAAGCGAAGAAGAAGGCTTAAGCGCGTTATGGCCGCTCGAAGCCGTCGAATGGGTACAGCAAATATGGCGGAAGAGTTCGAAGAATTCTTCGATTGAGAATCATAGATTCCAGTAAAACACCAACCGTCATATTCATGTCGGAAAGGTCGGTGGCTTGCTTTACTGCGGTGATCGCATAGCCTGGCCATTGCGCTGGATTGCTAATCCAGTGGGTTCTACCCTCGGGAGTTCGAATCTCCCTCACCGCGCCACATTCTCAACCCAATGGGCCAAGCGGTCCAAGCCATTCTGGTGGAATAAATGAAATGATAACCAGCGACAAAAACATGTATCCTAGATAAAACAAAGATCGGAAGAAACTCTTAGCAGCTTTCGGCATCCTTCCGTTCTCGTCTAACGGTTCATCGATATCAATTCCCCAAACAGAGACTGCGTACCAAAAGGTGAGGCCTCCTGCAACAAAGGACCAAAGTAACGGAAGTCCTGAATTAGGCCAAAAGCATGGAACTGAACCGAGCAGTAACAAACCAAAACAATAGAATTTAGATTCAGTAACGGTTCTTTTTGCCCCTTTAACTTCATTCATCATTGGAACATTGGCTTCAGCATATTCTCCTGAGCGATACAAGGCCAATGCCCAGAAATGAGGTGGTGTCCAGAAGAAAATAAGAGCAAAGAGCATCCACGGAATAGGAGAACCGAGATCTAAAGGATTCATTGAGTCAATGGATGCTGCTGCTGCGCCCGCCCATCCAATCAACGGAGGTGTTGCTCCTGCAGCCCCACCAATGACGATGTTTTGTGGTGTTCTCCTCTTCAACCACATGGTGTAAATAAACACATAGAAAAATACTGAAAAGAAGGACCAAAAGGCTGCTTTCCAATGAAGTAAAAAGAACAGTGAGGACCCTAAGATTGAGATTGTGACTCCAAACAGAAGAACTGTGGTTGGTGTAAGATGCCCTTGTGGCAGAGGTCTGTGTTGTGTTCGGCGCATCTTNGTGTCAATATCTCGATCATACCACATGTTGATTGCATTGGAACCTCCTGCACTCAGCGTACCCCCAATAACGGTGATAAGAGAGGTCCAAGTTGTGTCAATCCATGTTCGCTCAATTTCGATTAAATCATATCGAGCAAGAGAATCATGCACGAGAATTGCGCAGATGGCGGTGATTTGAAGAAGAACAATGACTCTTAATTTCATCAATTTGATGAAAAGGGAGAACATAGAAGGAGTATCCTCTGTTTGTTCCATCATTCTTCCTCAGTTTCATCGAATTGTTTGAGATGAGCAAGTCTCAGCATCATCAAGGTGGTTGCCGCAGCAATGAAGGAAGCTACACCAAAGACAAGATGAAGAAGAGAAAAGGATTCTGGGAATTCATTTGCATTTGCAAAAACAATGTACATGCCTCCGACGAAGACATTCAAAATCCAAAGGCCTGTAACAATCTCAACCGCTTTTGAAAAGCCTTCACCTTCGTTGAATTCTCTTGAGTCCATACGTACTCGAGCCGCACTTAGAATCAAAACTACGCCCACGATTCCGGCACCAAATCGATGGAGCATTTGGACAAGAATACCTGGTCCATCAATACTCGGCAGGAACGTTCCTTGACACTTTGGCCACCCGTTAGGGAAACCTATTGAGCAGCCTTGATTGTACTGCCCACCTGCCGTACTTGAGACCCATGCACCCAAAATCAAGAGAATGAATACTGAACTCGTAATTCCTATAAAACGCTTCTTTTGTTTTCCTAGGAAAGCACTTGAAGCCTTGAGGAACTTCCAATCACTGCCTTCAGTAACTCGCATCGCCATATATTGCCATACCAGCATCGAGGTGAAGATACTCGCCAGCGATAGATGGAGAGCAACGGTCCAATCGGCGTTATCAAATCGAACTGTGACTGCACCAGCTATGGCTTGTACAACAAGTAAAACCGCAGAAGCTATGGCTAGATTTCTCAATCCGACTCCATAGGTTTTTTTCTTCCTGTTCGTCATGAGGACATTCAACAGAATTGGAACGGCAATAATACCCACAAGCATACGGTGGAACCATTCGACAAATATTTCGAAAATAGTGTAACGGTGGTCTGGCCCTCTGCTGTCTATTTGATCTGGATTTTCTTCCCAGTATGCAGTTTGTTCTGCTTCATCGACTGCAAAGCCCCAAGTTCCGAAACACTGAGGCCAATCAGGGCATGATTCACCTGCATCGTTTATGCGGATTGTTCCTCCGACCACAATGATGAGAATAGCCATCGCGGTAAGGACAAGAGGCATAGTGGAAGGGCGCTTCCACCAAGGTTGGTCCATGGTTGTCCGTGAAGGCGGCCCTCTTTTAACAAGACCCTGTGTCCAAGAACCATCATGAGATTCAGAAAGGCCCTTGTTTGTGTCCTAATCCTTGTTTTTACCTTACCAACATCCAGCGGTCATGGTAACGATAACGATGAAGCGACTGCGTCAATTCACGACGTAAAAATATTTGATATGGAATGCATATTGACAAATCAGACATGTGTCGCCTTATCAACCACCCATTTGATTGAATATTTCTCAGCCGATTGGTGCGAACCATGCAATCTTGTTTCTGCTGAATTGGAAGGCTTAAATCGTACTGATGTCACTATTTTGCAACATCACCCATCTCCAGCTGACCTACACTTCCTCAGTGATTCTAAATTCCGTTTCGAATCAACATACGGATTTTGGGGCGTTCCTGATCTTGTCCTAAACGGTGAAGGTTTGCTGACAGGCCCTTCCCAGTCTCAGGAATTAGGCACTGTATTGGACAATTTTTCTCGGGAGTGGAGTGGATTCACATCGATTTCACTCAACAACGGAACCCTCTCTTGGGCTTCTGATGACGGGCATGAGGTTCATGTATGGGCAACTGAAAACGGTGTGCATGAATTCAATTATGAAGACCAGCCTCATGTTGTTAATCACCATATGGCAGTGAGCAGCAATGATCAAACCCTGGACTTGTCTGATATAATCAATAACAATACGACAAATATTGTTGTTACACTTGAATCACCTGGTCGATTTACCTTAACAAGTGCCTCAACATTATCGGCTCAAGGGTATGCACTTATTGACGAAGGAGCGAATGAAACTCGTGATGAAACAAAACACAAGGGACGTGAATATGATATGGCGATTGCTGTGTTTGGATTATCGATAGCAGCACTCATTCCAGCGCTCATAATGTATGCTCGAATCGTTCTAAAAGAACCTATTTCAAGCACTGAATCAGAATGATGTTCTTCCGATGGGTTGAAGAACGAGGTGTCAGTCGAAACGCTACGACGGTTCTGTCGTAGGTGTAAAAAATGGTCAAGCCAGCACGTCTCCACACACGTTTCGAACGAGCAAGAATCATTGGTGCTAGAGCACTCCAAATCGGAATGGGCGCCCCACTTTACGCCAACGAAATTGAACTCAGAGAAGAGTTCAAGGCTGAACTTATCTCACTCTATGGGCTTGAAGAAGCAAGTGTCCGCTTCGTCCTTGACCCACTAAAAATCGCTGTCTACGAATACGATAACGAACTTATCCCAATTGACATCGATCCTCATGAAGATTAATCGGAATTAAATCCGTAATAATCTGTTGATACAATATCTGCAAGGTTTTTCCGAGGCAGAAGCATTGTTCGAACAGCCCACAAATCTTTGAAAATTCGGTATGTTGCAGTCTTGTCAAGATAATCGACACCACTCGAACCGCCTGTTCCCATTCGACGTCCAATCATACGCTCAACCATTCGAGCATGGGAATGACGGAAGAGGAGCATCGATTGTTCAAGTTGAACAACGGTATCCACGAATTTACGAGGCCATGACAGAAGCGGTAGTTCCGGATAAGACTCGATGAAAAGTAAACCTGCTCGGGAGCGGCTCATAACGCCATCCGGCGACAAGAAGTCGCTAACTTGGGCATGATTTGCATCCATTCTTGGGCGAATCGATTCTTCGGTTCCATGGCCAATGGAGACCATATGTGATACAACTTGATCTGCATGAGACTTCATTGCGCTCAAATGAGTTGAAATGAAGTTCTCTACAACCTCTGAATCATCATCATTTGAAGGGACTGAGCCGTTAATAGGAGTTCTGGAAAGCCATTCGGAAACAAGATCATTCAGTGTTTTTTCAGTTGCTATTGTCTTCATGATTTCAAAAGCATCATCGGAGATTTTCTTCTCCCTGTGCAGTTTTTTCATATGTTCCATTGGGTCCATATCTGCAACACGTTGTTCTTGTTTCAAACCAAGACGCATCTCGAGTGCTCGCATTTGCCATGACTCGAAACCTGAAGAGGTCCCTAGACGGTCTCTAAACGCAAGGAATCCTTGAGGGCTTAACGTCTCCATTACCTTCCACTGGTTCGATAGAAGGCGGAATATCTCAATCACTCGTTCTAGATGATGAACCATTGTGGGCAATGTTTCTTCACGTACCGTTTCTTCTGAAAGATATCCATGAACTTCATTCAGTTCAGCTCGTATTTGCTTGAACCAAAGTTCAAAAGTTTGGTGCGTGATAATGAAATGCATCTCATCGTTTGATGGAGGAGGTTGATGCCCTTCTGGCCCTGATTGCAATTTTAGAAGTTCATCGAGTTGTAAATATCCAGAATAGGTCATCCGGCTGACCGGGGTGGGGGAACTCGCCATGTCCCTTGATACGCATTCGGCACTTGAAGTCTTCACAACCTCCATATCAAAGTATCAACAATTGGATCATGATATCGGGATAACAGTCATAGAGTGCATACTAAACCCCTCGACATGGGCGTAGACCACTCCTCACTTCTCTCCTGGCTCGCGGACTACGATAAGGAGAACATCACAATAGGTGTTGTAGCATCTCATTCATCACTTCAAATCCTTCATGGAGCGCGTCAAGAAGGATTTCGAACACTTGGAATCGCAGTGGGCGAAAACCGAAGACGCTTCTACAAAGCCTTCCCCGGTGCAGAACCTGATGAATGGTTGATGTTAGATGATTATCGAGAAATGTTAGACCATGCTGATTGGTTGAAAAGCAAGAACGTGGTTATCATTCCTCATGGATCTCTTGTTGAATACCTTGGAAGCGAGAACTTCCGTAACTTGGAAGTTCCAACGTTCGGTAATCGAGACATCCTTCGATGGGAAAGCAGCCGTGCAAAGCAGAGAGACTGGCTCCTTTCTGGAGGATGTACAATGCCTAAGGTTCTTGAAGACCCCCACGACATCGATGGCCCGGTTATCGTAAAATACGCAGGAGCAAAAGGCGGAAGAGGATACTTCATCGCTCGAGACTATCGAGATTTTAGAAGAAATGTGGACATCGAAGAAGAATTCACGATTCAAGAATACGTTCTTGGATGCCGATATTACCTCCACTTTTTCTTTGACCCGCTAGCGACTGATGGATTCCAAGTTCAAGGGAAAGGAAAGCATGCAGGGATGAATCTTGGCCGTTTAGAACTCCTGTCAATGGATAGAAGAGACGAAGCAAATGTCGATGAATTCTACAAACTTGGTTCGTTAAGAGATCTTCGGGAAGCTGGTATGGAACCTTCGTTTGTCGTCACTGGAAACCAACCTGTTGTCATTAGAGAATCTCTTCTTCCAAGGGCCTTTGAAATGGCTGAAGGAACTGTAGCGGCCTCTTTTGAGCTCGAAGATGGAGCAAGAGGAATGATTGGACCTTTCTGCTTAGAAACAATCGTTACCGATGCTTTGGAATTCAAGGTGTTTGAGATCAGTGCCAGAATTGTTGCTGGTTCAAATCCATTTGTTGGCGGTTCACCTTACTCTGACATTAACGAAACTCGTATGTCCACTGGACGACGTATCGCTCGTAGCATCAAGAATGCATTGAAGAACGAACGTCTTGACGACATCCTATCTTGAGTTTCTTCAACCTAAGTCTGGCGCAGGTGGAACACCTGAACCGTCATCTTCAACATCATCGGCCAATTCGTTTTCAATCTCATCGACTAATTCACCGAATTCCATTTGCTTAGGAGTTTCTTCGTCTTCAAGAATCTTATCAGCAGCAACTTCGCCTGTTTCTGCAAGACGGACTTGTTGCTCCAATTGGCGCTTGATTTCTTCTCTCTCTTCCATTGTTGGAACATTGAAACTGCAGACAAGTTGAATCTCTTCGCCAAAGTTGAGTTCGCCTGAATATTCTAAAAGATCACCATAGGCATTTGCAATAACTTGGAATTTAGTTGGATCTTTTGAACGTCGCTTCTTGTGCTTCTTGTAATAGTGAACGAAGACTTGGTACGTTCCAGCAGGTGCTTGACCTTCTGGCCAAACGACATTTTCAATTGGTTTACGTGAATCAGGTCGCACGTTTGCGTCAACGTCCAACTCTCCCCCACAAGAGGACTTACGGTTACCACCGTGGATTCGCTCTCCTGAAGGACAGACGACGTGAAGGTCAAGGTCATTGTAATTATTCCACATCAAAGACACTTGGACATCTGATGAACGAGCACCTTCTCTCTCAAGACGTGCACGTAGTTCATCGAGTGCTCTATTTGCTGCTTTACGGCGTTCAAGAGCATCTTTCTCTTGGGCTGCTTGAATTTCGGCCAAGCGTTGTTCTTCAGCGGCTGCAAGTTCTGCCTGACGTGCTGCTTCTTCAGCATCACGTTCTGATTGTGCTGCAGCATCTCGTTCTGCAGCAAGTCTTGCTGCTTCAGCTGCTTGTTCAGATTCCAGCCGTTCTTTCTCTTGCTGTTCCTCTTGTTCTTTCTTGAGACGTTCTTGCTGTTCTTCGAGAGCAGCAGTTTCTTCTTCCAATTGACGACGTTCTTTTTCCTCATCTCGGCGAGCAAATTCTTCGTCGCGAAGTCGGCGACGTTCGAGCATCTCTGCTTCCGTCTCTTCTTGATCGTCATCATCATCGAGAACTTCAGGTGCTTCACTCATGACAGGTTGTTCTTCAACAGGCTGACTCAAGAGAGTTGCATCACCTAAGAGATTGATACTACCGCCAGAAAGGTTTCTTCTTCGGCGTTCGGCTTCGATTTGTATTAATTTACGCTCAAATTCGCTTCGAGCACTGGAGAAACTTGAACTCTGTGCAGGCTTTCTCAGTCCATCAGCAACGATTCCACGTCGCATGTCGAGATCAGCATCACCTCTGATGAGAATATACCAAAGGCCAACAAAAAAACCACCTGCAAGGATTCCAACCATGAGCCAAGCACCAGTCTCCATACACAGGCCTAAGAGTGGTTCTTCTTTTATCATTCGCTTTAGGCGTATCTACCTATCGCCCAAATGCAAAGCATTGAATTGCAGGGAGGATTGGCCAAGATATGGACAAAGCCTCACGCTTGGAGAAAATACTCCCAAATGGAAAGGGCCTATGGATTCCAATCGATCATGGGTTGTCGGACTATCCCAATCCCGGATTGGAAGATACTGAAACATTGATCCGAGAACTTATTGAAGCAAAGGTCGACGTTATTGTTGCTCAAAAAGGACTTGTGAACCATTATTCTCACCTCTGTCAAGGCACTCAAACAAGCATGGTCATCCACCTTTCGGCCTCAACCCGTCATGGTGGCGATGATGCATCCAGAAAGGTGCTCGTTGGCAACCCCTCTGAGATTCTGACTCGTGGCGGTATTGGAGCATCTGCACAAGTCAACATGGGCACAACTGGTGAGGCAGAGATGCTTGAAGCACTCGGTAAAGTGACTACGGATTCACATCACGCCGGCCTACCTGTTCTCGGGATGGTATATGCTCGCGGATCGAATTTGAATCCCGTTTCTGGAGACAAAACACAGGGTGTTGCTCAAGCAGCACGAGTAGCCTTTGAGATGGGTTGCGATGTCGCTAAAACCACTTGGACTGGTGATGTAGACTCTTTCAAGCAGGTAACATCTGCAGCACCTATTCCAATGCTCGTTGCAGGTGGAGCGAATACTGGTGACACCCGTAGTGTATTGCTCATGGTGGAGAATGCAATGGGGGCTGGAGCTGCCGGCGTTTGCATGGGCCGACAAGTATTCGCTCACAAATATCCAGGAAAGATGGCAAGAGCGCTACGCCGAATCATCCACGAAGGAATCCCTTCAACTGTAGCAGCAGATGAATTCAATCTTTGAGGTACAAACATGGAAGTCTGGCTCAATTCTAATTCTGGCTCCTCACACGAGGACGTTGATTTTTATTTTAGTCAAGAAGGTTCAGAGACCTCTATTTTCACAAAGGAAGGATTTCTTTACAAAGGACATTCAAAGATTGGCGCTCATGTCCATATCGACTCTGAGGAGCGCCAACAATATGCTCGTTCCCTTGCAGGAACAGTTGAATGGATTTATCTTACATTCGAAGATTGGTCGATGATACCGATTGAAAATATTGTTGCAGCATGCGATCATACACCAACAAGGATCGCTGCTGAAATCATTGAACCATTACAGGCCCATGGAGCAGGTTTTGCGCTTGAAATTGGTGTGGATGCTCTGGTCTGTTCTGAAATGGAACTAGAAGCCGCTTTGATTGTTAAATCACTACGCAGTTCTACTGAAGAAGTACAAGAGGAAAGAGCAGATGAAAGCCTTACTGAGACTCTTCCTTTGAGTCAAGTCAAAATTACGTCCATTGAATCAGGACATACTGGCGATAGAGTTTGCATTGATTTGACATCACTCCTGGAAGTTGGAGAAGGTATGCTCATAGGTTCGACTGCGCGAAGTCTTGCCCTCATTCACGGGGAAACCATCGAATCAACCTATGTCCCGAAGCGTCCGTTTCGAATTAATGCGGGAAGCGTGGAAGCCTATACGTTGATGGCCGATGGGAGCACAAAATACCTTAGTGAACTGATTTCAGGAGACGAAATTATGGTTGTATCAACGGTGGGTGAAACACGTATTTGCACAATTGGTCGTTTAAAAATAGAGACTCGCCCGTTTATTTTATTGAGGTATTCGGATGAAAAACATAATCAAGCACATGTTCTCTTGCAACAAGCGGAGACGGTCAGGATGCTTGACGAAAATGGTGCTGCGTGTTCTGTAACGGAACTTTGCATAGGCGATGTTATTCTTGCCTACAACACAAACGAAACTCGGCATGTTGGCGCTAGCGTCTCCGCATCGTCAGTGGAGCGCTAAAAATGGCAATTTTAGGGAGAGGTCGCGCACATGGTGCTTGCAGCCTGTTACATGCTGCAGGAACTGGTTACGGCGCCAGTATGTCTCTTGATTTGCCATTAGCGATTCGTTTACTGGATAAACCGAGTAAAAGAGATCTTGATGATGGCGACAGAATACTTTCTTTTGTCGTTCAATCGTGGAAGAAAGCAGGTCACGAAGTTCCAATTCCTGAAGAAGACATCCATTGGGCTGTCCAATCAAAGATACCAATCGCTCAAGGTTTGAAATCATCTTCAGCGCTATGTGTTGCAGCAGTTCGAGCACTCTGTGATGCAACAGGAATCGAACTCGATTTACCTGATATCGTCTCGATAGCCGTCGATGCACAATTAGACTCAGGAATTACATTGACCGGGAGTGTTGACGATACCTGGGCCTGTGCTACTCCAGGATGGAAACTCATCGATGCAAACCAACCAAACGTTCGAGAAGGTATCCTCCTCGAAGGGGATGGTCCAAAGGAAGAAGATTGGGACGTTCTCATCGTCTCAAGAGGCCCGCGAGAGAAGCGACCTTCGCTTGAGGATTTCATCCCTCACCAACAACACTTCATCCAAGCCCTTAATGCCTTACAGGAAGAAAATGAACTTGTAGCATTAACGATGAATGGCCGAGGCGTCATTGGTGCAACAGGCGATGTCAAAGGGCGAATTATGACCAATGATGCACTTGTCAATAGTGCCCGTGCTGCTGGAATCACAGGCTCCGGTACTGCAATTGTAATTGTCGTACCAAAGTTGCTCCAAGGCATCATGGATCGATTGAAACAATGGTATGAAAGTAAGTATCCAGGGGTCGAACTTATCGAAACAAATTTCCTAAATCCACATAAAGAGGACAGTGCGGACGAAACCCCAAGTTCTTGAACAGCAAACAAGTCGGTAGGATTGAGTCCAATGCATATGCGCCTTGGTAAACTACTGACGGTAACCCTATTTGGCGAAAGCCATGGTGCCATGGTTGGTGCATTAATCGAAGGAATTCCTCCCGGGGTTATTATCGATCAAGAGTACATTCAGAATTGCATGGATATGAGAAGGCCAGGAGGGCACTTCGCAAGCAAGCGTAAGGAAAGTGACATTGTAGAAATTTCTACAGGAGTTCACGAAGGTAGTTCAACAGGGCAACCAATTTTACTGATTATTCGTAATAATGATGCACGTTCATCCGATTACAGTTTCATTCCAAATCATCCTCGACCAGGTCATCAAGACATGGTGATGAACATTAGAACAGACGGACACGCTGATTTGAGAGGCGGAGGGTCATCCTCTGCACGATTAACGGCAGGACTTGTTGCCGCTGGTGCAATCTTAAGTCCACTTCTTGGAGACATCCAAATCCATGCCCACGTAGGAGCAATAGGAGATATCGAAGCCAAACCGATAGAAACGTGCCCTCCTGAATGGGGGAGCGAACTTTGTAAATCGTTGAGATGCAGAGACCCGCTCGCTGCTGAAGCGATGAAAGAACGAATAGAGAAGGTTCGAAGCGAACGCAACTCAATCGGAAGTCGAGTTGATGTTCACGTTACGAATCTACCAATTGGAATTGGTGAGCCTTGGTTTGACGGAATTGAACCAGCCCTTGGTAGAGCATATTTCGCAATTCCTGCATGCAGAGGAGTCGAATTTGGAAGAGGTTTCTCAGCTGTCAAAATGACTGGTCTTGAGCACAACAGTCCGTGGGGAGGTTCCTCAATTAACCCAATCCAACTAGGAGAACGTCCAGATGGGAGTTTAGCAGGGATGACCTCAGGTTCTGATATTCACGCCCGAATTGCCCTCAAACCCCCCTCAAGCATCGCTCAAGCACAAACAACTCTAGACCTAGAAGAAGATGGCCAGAAACAACTGGTTGTAAAGGGAAGACATGACCCTGTACTAGGACCAAGGGGCGTAAGTGTGGCAATTGCTATGACAAAAATTGTTCTTGCGGACCTCCTATTACGGAAAAGGGATGCCTTGTGAGTTATCGAATCGTTCACAAATTTGGAGGCTCTTGCCTCCGAGATTCTGCTGATCTTGACCGGATTGCGGAAGTGGTTCAGGGCGATCATCAATCGATTGTGATTGTATCAGCGCTTTGGGGCACCACAGATCGACTGTATCGAGCAGCCAAGGAACCACGATATGCCAGTCGGTTAGTCCATGACTTGTCTGCACAACATCTTCGTTTTGCACCAGGATTAGATACGTCAAGCAATGCCCATCTCTTTTCCTTAGTCCTGCATAGCATCAAAGATTCCTTACGAGAACTTGCTCAGAATCCCGACGATAAAGCAGCGTTAAACCGATTATTAGCCTCAGGCGAACGGCTAAGCGCTTTGGTTGTAGCCCATCGCCTCCAACAGAGGGGGATTGACGCTTATCCACTCGGTGCAGAGGACATCGGGATTACGCTGGATGGTAATTACTCTGCAACACACGTTGACTTGCAAGCTTCAAGTACGAAGTTAAACCGAGATACATTGAAAGGAACTCCAGTCATTACAGGATGGTTTGGAGAAGGCCACAATGGAGAACTTGCAGTCCTCAGTCGAGGAGGATCAGATCACTCAGCAACCGCAATTGCACATCTCGTAGAAGCGGATGAGGTAATTCTCTGGAAAGATGTTGATGGTATCTTTTGCATTAATCCAAGATGGGGTGTTCGTTCCAAAACAATTCGTTACCTTGGATATCAGGAAGCAATCGAACTCTCTTTAATGGACACACCAATCTTGCATCCTTCGACAATCGAGCCACTAATTGAATTCGGAATACCTCTGCACGTAAGGCATTTACATCGAGGAAATAATTCAGACTTTACAACAATTGGTCCTCAGAGACAAAGCGTATCACTCAAAGGAATTGGCTGTCTACCAAATGTAATGAGTTTGGGATTCTCTCACAACCATGTTGAATCGCATCAACGTCATCTCGTTGAACTTCTTGGAAAGTTGGCCAAAGAAGGTATCAATTGGTGGGGATTAGAGTCTAGAATGGGTGACTCAAGGCTTATCGTATCACAACACGATATGCATCGAGCAAAAGAAGTCTTTACAAAATCGAATATTTCTCCAGATATTCATCAACACCTAGCCCTTATTTCCCTCATTGGTTGCGATGATAAGATGTTTGAACGAATCGATCATCTACTTGAAAATGCAAACTATGACTTGACGTGGTTGAGCAAAACCGCTCATTCTGCAAGAGTTGCTCTAGATGGAGAGGAATTACCAATGGCTCTTGAAATATTGAACACAATAATGAAAGAACAAGATGTTCCAATTCAAGTTATGATTGAGCAATCTTGACTCATTCGTCACTTGATTCTCTCTTCTTTTGGATGTAGGTTGGTAAATCCAAGGCGAATAAGGCACCTACTACGATGAAGACGAACAATGTCCCTAGGGCTACACCGTACACAGAACCAAGTTCTACAGACTCTCGAAGTCGAGTCGCAGTATCCTCTGAAAGGATTCCAACGAACCATGGTAGAATCGTGTTCGCAGATAGGACAATGGTTGCGAGTACTGTAGCAATGATTGGGTTGATGATAAGAGAACGGTGGTACTTTCCAACGATTTTCTTTGGATTCATGACGTAAACTTCGTTTGTTCGAATACTTGTATCGAGCATCGAGTAACGCATTACACCGTTTGACAACTCGAAATACATGATCAGTAGAACAGAGTAGATGACGACGAGCGATGCAAGAAGTGTAGGTGAGTCTGCTAATCCAAAGAGGTCGTTTACACTTGTCTTAGAAGATGCAAAGCGCATGATTGCGAGGATGAAGAGTGAATAGGAACCGAGCATATATCTGGCATCACGTTGGTACGCACCCCAGAATCCCAGTCCAGTAGCTCCAGCAATAATTCCAATTTGGAAAATAAGTGCAAGTTCTGAACTTCCAAGAAGCATAAACCAGATGGTTCCCTCTGGAGGAGAGATGATGTAGGTTAGCAAAGCAAGTCCAACAAGGATGACATACACTCCAAGTTGCATGTTCTGAACAAACTTATCTGGAGGCAAGAACTTCATCTTTGGAACTATTGGCCCCCCGATGAGGCTTTCAATGAATGAAGGCATTTCCAACTCTGGAATTGCATCCTTTGGAATTTCTGAACCAATACCTGTTTGGCCTGCGAGTTTCTTACGACTCGGTGCAGATGAACGGACGGTCTTACCATCATACAAATGCGCTGTATCAGAGGATGCCTTTCTCATTGTCATTATATCACCTCAGAAACCTCTTGCGCCAGCGAGGGCGGTGGAGAGGAGCATATCTGGCTCCCAATCCATAATGTTAACACCAAGACCACGTAGTTCTCCAAGGAGTACATCTCGTTCGGTCTTCATGACTTCATATCCAGTACGATCAATTCGACGAGCATCGAATTCGAACTCGAGGGAAGATGGTGAAAGTACTGTTACGTCAAAGTCACGAGCACGGAAATCTCTCAATGCGTTGACGATTGTCGGATCGTCTTCAAGATTTGACAAGAAAATGATTGGACTTCCTTTGTTGATGTGTGGTAGAATTCTGTTAACAACAACTTGCAGAGGAATGTTTCCACGTGCAACTGCACCTGCGAGTTTGGTTAGAATAACGTAGAGTTGCTTCTTACCAGTATCTCGGTCAACACTGACAACTTCATCGCCATAAACGACGACACCGACAGAATCACGCCTTCCGAGGAAGTACTTTGCAAGCGATGCTGCAGCACGAGTGGAATACACCAATGCGTTGCGACTTACAGGACCTGTTTCACTGACAGCTCTCGAATCGATGATGATGATGACATCTGAAACCGCGTCACGCTCACGTTCGTTGACCATCAGTTTTCCTGAACGTGCGTATGCACTCCAGTTGATGGCTCTGAAAGAGTCTCCTTCGAAATATTCTCTGAGAGAATAGAATTCGGAACCAGGACCTGGTTGTCGGATGTTAACTGCACCTGTGAAAATCTTAGGCACTCGAGATTTGACGAATGTATCTTTGAGGTCTTCCATTTTCGGGAACACAAGGAAGTCGTTGTAGACATGCAATTCCTTTTCCTTGTGGAACAAACCGAACGGATCCTGCATGCGCACCGCAACAGGACCAACGCTGTAGAATCCTCTCAGAGGACATTCAACTGTATACTCGATGTACGTTTCACGGCGAGGACCCAATTCCATGAGAATGTAATTTGATCCTTCCTTAATGCGCATGACTTCAGGTACTCTATCTCGAACTTCGAGAATTTTAGCGAGACCTGAATTATTCTGCATACGTAACGTAACAGTGAGTTCTCCGTCTTCGAATATTCGGGAACCTGAAAGTTTCCTCATGGCAAGAACGCTGCCAAGGGCTACGCCTTCTTCACCGGTCCATTCATCGGCCCGACGTCCACTGGATGCAACGTCAGCATGACCGCCAAACAAGGCAGCCCACGTTAAGAACACAAAGATGACCACAGCAATTGTGACCAACTGAGAGTTACGTAGCGTAAGACCAAGAAGATACATGGCAACTGCCATGCTTCCTAGCAATGCTGATTTACGACTCCACATTTAGAAACCTCCATTCCGTAATTCTTCAATCGAATCTCAAACAGTAGGGACAGGTACTTCGCGAAGGATGCTTTGCATAACTTCGCCAGCTTCGAGGCCCTTGATTTGATGTTCTGGCTTGAGGATGATTCTGTGAGCGATAGCAAGTTCTGCGATTGCCTTGACATCGTCAGGAGTGACGAAGTCGCGACCACGCATTGCTGCTGCTGCACGAGAGGTCTTCAAGAGAGCTTGGGAACCACGAGGTGAAGCACCGACGAGGACACGTGGATCTTCACGAGTTCTTGCGACAACTTCGACCATGTACATACGAATTGCAGGATCAACGTATACATCTTCACACGCTTGTTGCATAGCAATAACACGTTGCGGGTCAGTAATGACGTCAACATCGACTGCATCCTTTCCACGAGCGATACGTCGGGAAAGGATTTCGTCTTCATCAGCACGGTCAGGATAACCGACACTCATCTTGAACATGAAACGGTCAAGTTGTGCTTCAGGAAGTGGGTATGTACCTTCTTGTTCGACAGGGTTTTGTGTTGCCATAACAATGAATGGTGCAGGGAGTTTGTGAGTTACAGTACCGATAGTAACTTGCTTCTCTTGCATAGCTTCAAGCAAAGCAGCTTGAGTCTTTGGAGGAGCACGGTTAATCTCGTCAGCAAGGAGAAGGTTACAGAACAAAGGTCCTGGCTTGAACGTAAATTCACCCTTCTTAGCGTCGTAGATGTTTGTACCTGTAATGTCGGCTGGTAGCAAGTCAGGCGTGAATTGTACACGCTTGAAGTCACAACCAAGAGCATCGGCGAACGTGTTGGTCATCAATGTCTTAGCCAATCCAGGATAATCTTCGAACAGAAGGTTACC
>QQSG01000089.1:0-806 GCA_003602665.1 Candidatus Poseidoniales archaeon | reverse complement strand
CAGGTGCGGCTGGCGCTACTGGTGCTGCAGGTGCGGCTGGAGCCGCTGGCGCTGCTGGCATTGGTGGCGCTGGTGCCGCTGGCGCTGCAGGTGCTGGCGCGGGCGGGGTTGCTGGTGGTGCGGGGGGTTGCATGTCAATTTCCTCCTATATTTTCTTCAGTTTCCCCAACGACGGATCAAGGGTATAATGTCCCTTAGTTCTTCGTTGGAATAAGATCTTGCTGAACTAACGAGTTCTACAAGGCGTGGTTCACGGACCATCTGCATAATTTCAGCAGGTGTCTTGCGGACGAATTCGTCACGCGTGAGGTCATTAAATTGCCGAACTTTGGAGAGGAAAGCCTCTCGTACTCGGACTTGATATAGGGCAGAGTCTATTTTTGTAGGACGTTCTCTGAATCGTGTTAAATCGAAAACATGTCTCCAATTTTCTTTTTCTGGAACAACCATGATAGCGATTGCAAGAAGTGCGAAAAGGTTGAGAATAATCAACCACTTGAGGTACGTGTCACTTGTGAGCAAGACAACAGCGCCGATTGCTTCTGTGAATGGTTGAGTAACGGCACTTGAAACGTGACGGCTTTCGTCGAAGACGATATTGAATTCGTCTTGGTTTCGAGTGATTGTGGTGGAAAGTTCCTCATTATCGAATTCCATCATGTCTCGGATGAGAGCACGGAAGTACAGTTGATTACCGTTCCATGTGGTATCGCCTTGAGCTGGATTAAGGCCATCGGCATCAGTGTCCCAGCAAGTCCCTGATTCCTTTGCAGGGTGTTCATACAAGTCAGAACCGCATTGTTGCT
>QQSG01000088.1:630-8912 GCA_003602665.1 Candidatus Poseidoniales archaeon | reverse complement strand
CCTGACCGTGTTCGTGAGCTCGAGCAATGGGGTGCAGTTTTTGACCGCACACCAAAGCAACTCATCAATCAGCGAAACTTCGGAGGACACACATTCCCTCGACTCGCTCACGTTGGAGATTCAACTGGCCTCGAAATCATTCGCACACTGCAAGAACGTGGAATACACGAAGGTATCGACATCTTCATGGAATACACTGTTCGCCATCTTCTCAAAGAAGGAGACCGTGTAACAGGATGTGTTGCTTACACCCGTGTTGATGGTGAATTCCATGCATTCTCTGCAAAGTCTGTGATCCTTGCAACTGGTGGAATCACACGATGCTGGAGCGTATGCTCTGGTTCTTGGGAATACACTGGAGACGGCCATGCTCTTGCCATGTGGGCTGGTGCTGAACTCCGTGATATGGAATTTATTCAATTCCATCCTACTGGAATGGTTTGGCCTCCATCCGTTCGTGGAATCCTTGTCACAGAGGGAGTCCGTGGAGAGGGAGGACGCCTTACCAACAGTGAAGGAAAGCGTTTCATGTTCGATTATGTCCCTGAAATGTTCAAAGGTGATCACGCCGAAACTATTGAAGAGTCAGATAAGTGGGTTGAAGAAGTTGTTAGTGGAAAACTCGCAACTGTTCGTCGACCCCCAGAACTCTTGACCCGAGACGTTGTTGCCAAGGCAATCAAGGCTGAAGTCGGTGCTGGAAGAGGATCAGAACACGGAGGAGCATACCTCGACATCTCACACCGTGGTCCAGAAGCCATCAAGAAGAAGTTGCCTTCGATGTATCATCAATTCATGGAATTGGCTGGTGTTGACATTACCAAAGACAAGATGGAAGTTGGCCCAACGGCTCACTACGTTATGGGAGGTATCCTCGTAAATGCAGAAACTCAAGAATCAACCGTTCCTGGTTTGTATGCTTGTGGAGAAGCAGCAAGTGGATTACACGGAGCAAACCGCCTCGGTGGAAACTCACTCTCTGATTTGATTACCTTTGGAAAGCGTGCTGGTGAATTCGCCTCGAAACGTTCCAAGGATTTGGCTCAACCATCAATCGATGATGCTCAAGTCAAAGAAGCGATTGAAGAAATGATTCAACCTCTTAGCAAGGAAGGTGGAGAAAATCCTGGAGTCATTTACGACGAAATGAGAGAATTGATGCAGAACAAAGTCGGAATCATTCGTACCAAGAAGGAATTAGAAGAGGCTCTTGATGAACTCAAGGCATTCAAAGAACGAGCTCTGGCTTCGTTCCCTGGAACATCTCGCCGATACAATTCTGGATGGCACCAAGCTCTTGACTTAATCAACATGGCTGACGTTTCAATTGCATGTGCCCTTGCCGCACTCACACGTGAGGAGAGCAGAGGGGGACATACTCGCGATGACATGCCAACACCTGAAGATGAATACTGGGGTAAGACCCTGAACATCATTTGGATGGAAGAAGGAGAAGTAAAGATTCGACAAGAACCCGTAGAAGAGATGAGAGATGATCTCAAAGATGCAATTAAAGAAGTGAAAGATATGATTGCAGAACGGGCTGAAGAACAAGCAGGAGGTGGCAAGTGATGTCATTGAAAGGAAAGAAGCAGGCATTCAAAGTCGCTCGTGGTGAAGATGGAGAAACAACGTTGGAAGATTACGAAATCACTCTCGATGAAGGAATGGTTGTTCTCGATTGTATACATCGTATTCAACACGAAAAGGAACCAGACATGGCTGTACGCTGGAACTGTAAAGCAGGAAAGTGTGGATCATGTTCAGCAGAAATCAACGGGCGTCCTCGCTTGATGTGCATGACTCGTATGAGTGANGTCGTGGCAGAAACACCTGAAGGACAACCTATTGAAATTCGTCCGATGAAGGCATTCCCTCACATCAAGGATCTAGTTACAGACGTTCAATGGAACTACGATATTGCTCAGAAAATTGCACCAATTAACGGTCCAGAGGAAATGAATTGGAAATTCAACCAAATGGAAGCAGACCGAGTACAACACTTCCGCGAATGTATCGAATGTTTCCTATGTGTTAACACATGCCACGTTCTAAGAGATCACGAAATGTTTGACGACTTTGCTGGACCAAGAAATCTCGTTCGACTTGCACAATACGAGATGCATCCACTCGATACAGAAGATCGAATTCCAGAGATTAAGAAAGAATTCGGAATCGAATACTGTAACATCACAAAATGTTGCACAGAGGTTTGTCCTGCTGGAATTCAGATCACAGACGATGCAATTATTCAACTCAAAGAACGAGTTGTCGATCGATATTATGATCCATTGCAGCGAATTTGGAGAACCATTACTCGAAAGAAGGTTCGATACTGATAGAATTTCTATCCAAAAGAAACCACTTTCAGCACCCTCTGAAACATAGCGTAATATACTCGCTTGGATGATGTATAGGGCATGGACAGAACACTAACGGACATAAAAAGAGAGTTCTCAACCGCTAGCACAGCCGGTTGTATTGTAGGCTTCTTGGGCCTTACAAGTATTGCAGCAACACAGTTAACGGCACTCATGCCGTTGCTCTTTGCACCAATGGTTTGTGGAACACTAGGAATACTTCTATACAGATCTCAGGTCAACAAGAAACAAATCAACATCATTGCAAGAACAAAGCCCAATGCAAGTCAAGCATCAATGGTTTTGGGTAAAATCTAATCCAGTGAAGGATTGTTTGTTGAACAACTTCAATCGGCTAACTAACTCAAATGTTAAGCCTCGGCAATCGATAGGCCGAACATGGTCACAATCCAATGTCCTCATTGTGGGAAAGATATTGAAGTAGAGGATGGCCTTGTTGGATTATTTGATTGCCCTTTTTGTGAACAACAATTTTCATGGGAAAATCCCACATCTCCTTTCATCACTACGTGGTTAGATTTGTGGATTGGTTTGCTCATCCCTTCTTTGACTATTCTTCCTGGCTTGCCAATACTATTAGCCATATTCGATCCTCAAGGCTTGGATGCTTTGATTTACATTGGCATAGGCATTATCTTCAACATCTCAACCACGATAACCCTTGGTTTCATAGGATTGCGAATGCAAAGAAAGCAATTAGCACTAGGCGCATTACTCTCCCCAATAGCTAGTGCAATAACCTTCTTTCTTTATGCAGAGACACTCTGATTCAAACTTCATCAGAGACGACTTCGAACAACAACTAAGGCAACTAAAAAGCCATTCACACCCAAAACCAAGTGCGGTAAGTAACTCAGATTCTGAGTGAGTGCGAGTAAGAAGAAGACAATCGATTGCATCCCATAACCCAGGGAGGATGATACAGTTAATTCAAATCGTAATTTCTCTGAACCCTTTCCTGATATCGCTGAGACGAGGCTGTCTTGCCAGCTGAAAAACAGAACATAGATCGTATGAAAAATATTCACGGTTGTTTGGCTTTCCCAAGGTTGAGCAACAGGACGAGTTCTCTCGTCGATTCGACTTGTTGAATCTCCTGATCCAAGCATTCGCATCAATATTGAAAAATGATTAAACAATGAGTATTGAAGTAAGATAGCAAGAATCATACCCAAAGTCAAACCTATTTCCCAGTCTAAGACAACACCAAAGGCGCACATTACCGCAATGAGCCCTATCGTATCAGCGACTGTATCCCAATATCTTCCAACATGTGATGGTCGTTCTCGAATGCGTGCTAATTCTCCATCAACTGCGTCGATAACGCCTTTTATGACCAGCAGGAAACAACTTTCCAGCAGATAGCCTTCCAGAATTAACCATGCACAGAATAGGGACAGCAGGAAATGTATGTTGGTGACTTGAATAACCGAGATTGGTTTGTTTTCCAGAAACTTGGCAGCAACACGAGCAAAGGGGCGGCCCCATTCTGATAGGTTGAAGACCTTAATAGAGCCATACTTTCTCTTATCACCAGATACTGCTTTTTCCATAGTTTACACCTTGAGAGCTATAGAAAATCGTACAACGGGATCGAATTGAGTATAGATTACTTTTCAAGTATTTCTTCAATTTCTTTTGATGCTAGAATTAGTGTTGGAGCCCAAAGACCGACGAAGATTCCTAACTCTTTTTCACCACTTACAAAGTATATGTAAAGAGATAGTGCGACTGATAACATACTTGCTACAAATCCGATTCTTGATATTTTTTTACTCATTTTTTTTCACCTTAACACTCATTCTGCTTATCTTCCCGTTTAAACTCATGTTTTGATAAGAGGGGTTGCAAGTAGATATTGTCGGTATCATCGTTGCTTCCATCGACCATTTTCTATTCGATTGTTCTCTTCAACGTGTCCAGAATAGACATATGTCCATGCCCAATGAACGCCATTGTTGGTATGAATTGGAACAATCGTTCGTTCATACAGTGAATTGTTAGTCCCGTAACCATTGAAACCTTCAATCAAATCCATATCATTTAAACAAGATTCAACATCATTCATCTTAATCAATTCTCCATGGACAATCCCTTCTCCAACCTTTACACCCGGATAAGAACGAAGATCGTAGAGTATCCCCCGCATGTTGGCATCTTCCTTTGATTCGATGTAGGGAGCAAGTTCCTCATACCTCACCTCACCACTCATCAGCGTCCCATAAACAAACAGATGTTCGATGACATGGTCTTGCCAAGAATCATTCATGGAATGATCAAGACCTGTTTCTGGAAGCCCTCTTGCTTGAAGCCCGTGTCGAATCAATTGTTCATATTCGGGACTCGGTTTCGTGTAATGTTGTTCAATTTTATCCTCACAAACAACGTAGGTTAAAGCTGTGCAAATCTCTCCACTTTGCCTTACAACAAGTACTTCCTTAGGCTTGTAATAACCGCCGTTTGTCCCTTCTTTCATGTTCATTGTTTTCCAAGCATCTTCATCAAGTTCGAAAAGAGCCCCTGGAGTAGCATGATGGTGATTAAGAGAAACCACGTCCGCAGCACCTCCTTTTCGCCCTGAAGAATGATAGTGAAATTTCAGATTATGACCGAGAAGCCAAGCAGGTTCAATCTCGGTTAATCCCCCAGGACTCCGTCTCTTCTTTTCACAAAATCTTTTCCAGTCATTCCAATCTAGGTTAGAACCATATCCAAAATACATCATCTCAATCCGCTCCGAATTGAGTATAATTTAATAGTTAATAAATCTACCAGTTGCATGGTTCAAGAACGTCTTGACCTTGCATATACGGCTGAAGTACTTCTGGCACACGGACGCGACCATCTTCCAATTGATTCTGTTCAATAATGGCTACGAGAGCACGCGAAGTCGCTACTGCAGTGGAATTCAATGTATGGACCATCGGTTGATTTGGATGCCCAGGCGTTCCATATCGGATATCGAGACGATTCGATTGGTAATCTGTACAGTTCGAACATGATACAATTTCCTTGAATGCTTTCGCACCAGGAAGCCATGCTTCAAGATCATACTTACGAGCAGCAACTGTGCCCATATCTCCTGTACAGATGTTCACCACTTCATAGTGGAGTCCAAGTGCATCCCACAAATCCACACAGTTTTGCAATAATTCTTCATGTAGTTCCCAAGATGTTTCAGGTGTTGTAAGAATGATCTGTTCGATTTTAGTGAACTGATGGACTCTCCAGATACCTCTGTCCGATTGTCCATGGGCTCCAACCTCTCGACGGAAGCATGAGGAGACACCAACCATCTTGATGGGCAATTGATCCTCTGGAATTGTCTCACCCATGAACATGGCAGTAAGTGGGTGTTCAGCGGTTGCAATCATGTAATAACCATCTGGTTCAATTCCATACATCACTGTCTCAAAGTCAGAAAGGTCAGTTACACCCTCATATGCCGCACGATTCATCATAACGGGTGGCTGAACGAATGTGAACCCACGTTGTTGAATGAAATCGACAGAGAAGGCTTGGAGAGCCATTTCCATCCGAGCGAGGTCTCCCTTAAGGAAAAAGAAACGACTTCCTGTAATTTTAGCAGCTCTTTCGAGATCAACCCATTTGTTTTCTTCAATCAGTTCATTATGTGTCTTTGGTTCAAACGTGAACGATGGTTCTTGACCATGCAACGAATGTTTGGTATTTCCTGATTCATCAGCACCTGATGGGACTTCTGGATGAAGAAGATTCGGAATACGCATACGGATAGCATCTCGCTCTTCAAGGACTGCAGTCGTTTGTGCTTCCATTTCAGAAATCTTTGATCCTAAATCAGCAACTTCTGCAAGAATTCGTTGAGCTTCAACTTCATCACCTGACTTCTTAGCAGCACCAATTCCCCGAGCAGCCTCATTCTTTTGACGTCTCAAATCAGAAGTTTGGTGGAGGAGGTCTTTCCATTGAGCATCCAATGCAATGACGCTGTCAATCTGGTCATGAGGAAGACTGCGACGATCGAAATCTGCACGAATTCGGTTGGGTTCATCTCTGAATAAATGGATATCAAGCATCATTCATCACCTACAAACTGATATTGAATTGGAACATTGCCATTCCAATTGTCATAAACCCACCAAGGACATAACCGAGTATTGCTCCACCATTGAGCAATGGAAGCCCAGCCTGTGCCTTACCTTGACCGACATACCACATGAGAATGGAATAACCAACAAGGCTACCAACAAGAGTAGCCATAGCCATAATCCAGCCATCATCCCCACCGATGTATTGCAATGTAGAAAGAACCAGCATACCAGGGAAGATAACATCACCTAATCCCATCAGCATTGCATCGTTACTCTTCTTGATGACTCGCTCTCGAGGTTGTGAAGACTCTTCATCCTCTACGTTAGAAGGCGAAACCTCTGTTGAAGCTGGAGTACGTTCCGCTCTGAAGGAGTAGTCTGTGTCTTGGGGCGCAACCAAGAGGATTGGTAGGTTGAGATTGATCATCGTATCAGCGAGATCAAGCATATGCTTCGATTTGTACACAGCCCAAGCATCGTATATCGCTGCGGCAACCATGAAAATCATAATCAAAGTTGGAACAAATGAAACTCCAAGCATAACGATAACGCCTGAACCGACAAGAATTCCAACAGTGTTGACAACATACCACTCACTGTGGACGTAGAGTAGAATCATCAAGATGATGCTTACAAGCAATCCTATCAATGTTGGAACATCTTCAAAGACAATTCCTCCACTAAGGAACATTGAAGATTCGACAACGCCTGAGGTCGTGGAATAATTCTCACCGATAACAATTGCATGCAGGTGGGTTGTGTCATCCACTATATCCTTTGGTGTATCTCCAAAAGCAACTGCCACGTTTTCTCCTTCTGGTACTTCAATAATCAATCTCTGAACCATGCTTGTCCCATACAGGAGCCGTGCTTCATCTTCTGTCGTGATTAACAATTCAGTATCTCCAGAATTATCGATATCCGTTAGTCGAACATCTCGGATTTGGTCTGCGAAATTATTGATTGACAACTTAGTTTCCTCGACCAGAAGTGTCTCTTCAGCAGGAAGGTAATTCCAAGCCATGAGATCTCCATCTTCAGTTCCTAGAACGATGAGTTGATTGGAAGTCGTTGCTTCACTGATCTTTTCATCGATAAGGTTTGAGTGACCGACATCAACTGCTGAGAAGTTTGCACTCGAGGTTGCATTGATGAGAACGTTTGCAGATTGTTGGAATCCAGTACCAACACCCCCTATCTGAACGCTGTTCTTCTCAAGTTCAACAACGCCAGCCATTTCCTTGCTTACAATCAGGAGATGTGTGTCATCAAGTAATTCTGCTTCTACGAGGTCATCGATAACTTTCATCTCGTTCGGAAGTTGCCATATAGCTTGCAGTGTCATGACATTCGGTGCTTCATCAAAAGTTGCAAAGCGATGAAGCTTCTCTCCACCATCGACGATGTAAACGGAGTCGCTTGTTTCAACTGCAAGTATACATCCGAATTGAACAAGAGGGGCGATGTTCCCTTCTGCATCATATTCGAAACACTCGTAGGTTGAAAGAAGAGTTCCATCGGTAAGAGAGAGGGTCTGAATCAGTGCGCCATTGTTGATTGTAATGGTATCTGGACCTGTTGCGACAACGAGTTTAGCAAGTTCATAACTCTCGTTTCCATGAGGAATGACAGATGTCCAAATCGGTTCATCCATTCCAAGTTGCTTCAAACTGATGGTGTTATTGATAATTCCATTTTCATTGGTGCGAACTGAATCAATGTATTGATTCATACCAATTTCAGTCAGATATTCAGCCTCTACAACCTCAGTTGATTCATATTCGAACGGCTCTACAGTATCATCGACCAGGATCTGATGAGCGAGCGG
>QQSG01000088.1:0-608 GCA_003602665.1 Candidatus Poseidoniales archaeon | reverse complement strand
ATGAAGAGAATACCCATGATTCCGTACTTGATGACCCAGTCTTTTTTGTAGCGAGCAAGAGCAAGAATTGCTGCAGTGAAGATGAATATCATCACTAATTCAAGGAAAATAAAGCGCAATTGAGACGCCCCCTCTGCTCCAAACGCCTGCAAGCCTGCCTTATCGTACCAAGGACGAATAAACATAGCAAGGAAGATGGTTACCAAGAACATCGAGGCCATTCCAATCATAGAAGGAAGTTGGCGGCGAAAGTCCCCGTTCATGTCGCTCATGCTCCTGCCAGACAAGAACTACATTTGAGCACATCGACGTAATCAGGGCAAGAATTGCTTATCGCCACACCTATGACGAGTGCCCTACACGAAGAATCTGGGGGAGCATATGTCTGGTATCCGGCAGTGGCTTGACCAAACCAAAGTTCGTGGCATGAAACTTGGACTCGAACGCGTCCATGCGACTCACAACGTTCTCATTCAGTCCTACGAATCTACAATCATTCATGTTGCAGGAAGCAACGGAAAAGGAACTGTATGTGCCTTGATGGCAACACACCTGAATCGATTAAATCAAACAACGGTCATGTTCACTTCACCACATCTTGTTCGCAT
>QQSG01000087.1:12722-13168 GCA_003602665.1 Candidatus Poseidoniales archaeon | reverse complement strand
GTCAAAGAAGATGGTGAATTCATCCAACATCGAAACAATGGGACAATGCACAGTCACGCTACTGTTGCTCATCGCATCGCTCGAAAAACAAGGCTGTTAACAGAAATTCATGCTGAGCGGTATCCTGATGATAAACTCGACATTCAGACATTCGTGGCTATGACGCATCAACGTCTAGAATGGCCAAAGAATATGCCCGAACTTCCTGCAACAATGCTGAATGAAAAGCAACTCCTTGCTTTGTTGCAAAAGCGTGGTGGTGGAGAAGAAAATCCTCGTCTGATGGAAACCATGGCTGGATTTGGAACATGGGATGAGATCCACATGCACGGCGGATTGAAAGTAAAGGGCGATCTTCTCAGCCTTGGCCTTGGTACCGGTGTTGAGGAATGGGACGCGACGCGCCAAGGAGGGTTGTCCGCAACATGCCAACACCCGCGAAGCAT
>QQSG01000087.1:8008-12545 GCA_003602665.1 Candidatus Poseidoniales archaeon | reverse complement strand
GGAGTGGGGTTGATGGCCGATGCATGGATTGAGGCAATAGGCCTCCTCGGTGGTTTAATCGGTATTCTCGCCTGGATTCCTCAAATTCGGAGAGTGTGGGTAGACGGTAAAGAGGAGGGAATTTCCATTCCAACATTTGTCGCTGTAAGCGTATCACTCTCGCTGTGGCTTGTCTATGGAATCATCGTAAATTCAATCGCAATGATCGTATCAAACATACTCACGTTAGCCTTCATCGTCGGCATAACCGTTGGCGTATACCGAATTCGTTCAAAACGAGATGAAGCATCAGAGAGCTGATTTTGTTGTCTCAATAATCACTGCACCAATCTTGTATGGGTCACCATTGGATGCTGGTCGGCGGTCTTCAAGGCGGCCAACCCAACCATCTGTTGGGACTGTTGCTGGTACACGAATGGATGCTCCACGATCGGAAACGCCGTATGAGAATTGATCGATTGATTGAGTTTCATGCAGACCTGTTAGTCGCAGTTCATTGTGGGCGCCATAAACATCCATGTGCTTCTTGATATTCTTTCCAAACGCTTCACAAATTGTATCGAAAAGCTCCTTTCCACCAGTATCACGCATAGCACCATTGGAGAAGTTTGCATGCATACCAGACCCATTCCAATCTCCTTGGACTGGTTTTGGATGGTATTCGATGTAGTAGCCGTAACTTTCAGTCAATCTGTCGAGAAGATAACGAGCAACCCAGAGTTCATCGCCTGCTTTCTTAGCACCTTTAGCGAAGACTTGGAATTCCCATTGGCCACAAGCAACTTCTTGGTTAATTCCTTCAAAGTTGATTCCTGCTTCTAGACAAAGATCTGCATGTTCTTCAACGAAGGCACGTCCGTGAGTATTCTTTCCACCGACTGAACAGTAGTACAGTCCTTGTGGACCTGGATATCCGCCCACTGGGAAACCAACTGGGAGTTGTGTATCGACATCCATGATGAAATATTCTTGCTCGTATCCGAACCAGAAATCGTTGTCGTCATCGTCGATTGTAGCTCGAGCATTCGATGCATGAGGTGTTCCATCAGGATTGAGGACTTCGCACATAACAAGGAAACCATTGATGCGTTGTGGATCTGGATAGATTGCAACTGGCTTGAGAAGGCAATCTGATGCCCCTCCTTCCGCCTGACGTGTTGAGGACCCGTCAAACATCCATTCCGGACATTCTTCAAGGGTACCTGAAAAGTCATTTCTGACCATGGTCTTGCTTCGCATATTCTGTGTTGGTTCGTAGCCGTCAAGCCAAATGTATTCCAATTTTGATTTCGTGGACATCAAATGCAAGGTATCGTAGACGGTATATCAATCATTTGTTCATAAATTTTGATTATATTTGTGCGTTATGAATAAAAATAACTCTTTTTGATAATGAAATGATTATTTTATACACTTTATTTTGTAAAGAAAATTGTCAATTGCTCGATTTTTATTGTAAAATTATTCAATCGTTCAACGATTGAATTTCAACGATAAATTGTCAATTATTGTTCGCCGCTTCTTCAGATTGGGGTGTAAGGAGAACATCAGCTTCTGTTCGTTCAATCAAGGGTAATTCTACAACGGAAAGCGACGGTAAAACATGGACTGTGCAGGTTGTTCCACAGGCAGGAGCCAAGTAATCTTCACCTTGTTCAGACAGAACAAAACGCAGACCGTGCCCTGCAGGAAGAATGGCATCGATCGCTTGGAATTCCATGAGCATTGTAATCGCTTCTCCCGGAATTACGGTTTGAGCATCGTATCCACCAGCATGGTATCGGACATCCATTGTAGCGTGTCCTAAGCGTATTCCAGTTTCAGCATCTTGCATCTCAACAAAAATTTGCCCGCCATCAAATGTAGGGACTGCCATGAGATGAATCGTTGCAAGGCCAGCGATGTGGAGGTTGTCGGTATCACTGATTGCAGGGCAGTTAACTGTGAGGGTTTGTCCACCACCAACCACTGGAGCCCCTCCGCCAACAAACGCCCCATCGTTTACGCAATCTGAAAGTTCCAATGGAAGGCGCTCAACATCGAGAGGAGGCCATGATTCTTCGACACGCCATTGACCGTCATTTCGTTGTACTTGGGCGTGTAGGTCGGGTTTCTCTCCAATTCCTTTGAGATAGTACTCCATCCATTCAAACAGGTCTTGTCCCCAATCCCATCGAGTCATGTTCTGGATTGCTTCCCCGCCGTATCCTGATTCCTGATTGTTGTGTTTCGACCATTGATCGGGATAGTTGTGTTCCCATTGTCCGAGCATTCCTGCTACGTCATATCCTGCGTCGATGTAGGCTTGGTACCAATTTGTACCTGGAGGGCCTCCAAAGACTTGATGGGGATCGACATTCCAATCCTGTAAGCCTTGAACCCAGTAGATGCTCCCGTTGTATTTTCCGAGAGCTTTGTCGATATGGCTGCGTTCGTCGTAATAATTATCCATGTATGGATCAAGTTCCCCTAATCCATAGCGAGCGGGTCCTGCTAGGAATCCTTCAACCACGTCAGCGCACATATTGTCCAAATCATCTGCATCATAATCGAGGATGGAGCCGCCATAATTTGAGTGCATGATTTGACTGCGTGCTTCTGCGCTTCCATTCTTGTAGAGAAGTGGTCCAAGGGCAGTNGTTCCAGAAATTGGAACGATCGTCTTGAGATGTGAACTGCCTTGTGCTGCGGCTTCCCATGCTGTTGCGCCTTCGTAGGATTTCCCATAGATTGCAACATTTCCATTGCTCCAGTTCTGAGTTCCGAGCCATTCAACTGCGGCATGGATACCTTGTCCTTCTCCGTCGCCTCTGTAATCGAAACAACCAGTACTCTCCTCGGTTGCAAAGACTGCAACTTGGGCCAGGGCATATCCGTGAGGAATGAAATTATCATAGATGAACTCACCACGTCCCGCACTAACGACGTTCGTTGGAGATGATTCACTCCCCTGTTGACCATAAGAAAAATATGGGCTGATGACTGCAATCACCGGAACTTGATCACCGAGTTCTGTGTTTGAAGGAAGCCAGTAAGATAGATGCACTTCTGCTGTGTTTGGCCCACCTTCCCAGGTTCCTGAAGTGTCGACATCAATTGTTGCTTCTTGGACTGTAAGGGGCTCATGGGGCCCATCTTCGAGGACTCTAGAATACGATCCAGTCCAGTTCCATTCCAGTGTATGGCGTTCGTAGAGATCCGGATAACTCGAAGAAGTCTCCTCGTCTTGTGAATCTGTTTCTGGTGAACCAAAGCAACCAGCAAGCAGGACGTTCAACAGCAACGCTACGAGAAGCATCGCCTTGATGGTACGCCTCTGCGTCATGTTCACCCCTTCACATGGTTGCATAAACCGTTTGCGTATCCTCCGTAAACTATGATTGATACCACCTCTTGGGTGTTACTATGGAGCCTGCAAGTGTCTGGAAAGAACGTTGGGAATCTGCAACCCTTCCAATGGCTCGACAATACATGGAACTTGCTACCCAAAAANAATCACTGGTTTGTTTGGCTGCTGATCGTCCAACAATGAAGGAGTTGAATGATTTACTCGATGCTGTGCATCCATATATTGTCGCTTTGAAAACACATGTCGACATGGTTGACGATTGGACTCCAGAGGCTTGGGGAGCGTTTTGTAAGAAAGCAAACGATCTTGGTCTCCTCATTTTTGAAGATAGGAAATTTGCAGATATTGGTAAAATTAGCGAGAAACAGATGCTTGGTCTCTACAATATTGCAAGTTGGTCAGATCTAGTAACAGCCCATCTGATCAGTGGGCCGGATATTGTCGATGGCATACAATCTGCTTGGGAAGGAAAGGGAAGAAGTGGAGGGGTTCTGCTCCTTGCACAGATGTCAAGTCGCGGCAATCTACTGATTCCAACCTACACTGCAACGGTTGCAGAACATGGTTCAAAACATCCAGGCGTATTCGGATTCATTGGAAATGGAAGCCAACCATCTGGAATATCTGAGTTACGAAAATTAGTTGGAAACTCGAAGCTAATTTGGACTCCAGGCATCAACCTCGCAACTGGAGATGGTGCTAAAGGGCAACGTTATGGCGACCCATATGAGGCAGTTCTTTCAGGTTCGGATTGTATCATAGTAGGTTCAGGAATTCATGGTAAGAATGATCCTGCTATGGAAGCGGCCAAGTACGCTCAAGCCTCTTGGAAAGGAATTACGGAGAGATGATATTGGGCGTCATCATGTTCCTTATTGGATTGGTTTTCTTTGGTGGACTTCTTGCTTTGGTCTACTGGGGGTATTGGAATGCAAGGAAACTTGATGGCCAAATCGCTCGAGGTGACCCTTCACTCCTAACAACCAACACCTATCGAAGAGAAGAAACAATACAGGCCCCAGCTGGTTCGATTATTCAAGAAGGTCAGCTTGTCCTTGTTCAAGGGCAATATGTTCAACCCGTGCAACATCAACCACGAGTTGTTGTTCAACAAGGACCACTACAATAGTCCATCGAGATGGCCTTGCTGATAGGCAACACCTATGCCTGCGCCAACAAGAAGAAGCA
>QQSG01000087.1:2914-7724 GCA_003602665.1 Candidatus Poseidoniales archaeon | reverse complement strand
GCTGAGAACGTTGCTTGTTCTGCCAGATCAGAAAGTCTGTTTGGGGCGATGAAAAGAATTCTCGAATCCCCTCCATGTTCACGCATTTCAAGTGCTGCCAAATGCCCATCGAGGGATGGTATGTCAAGAGACATAACGACGAGTTCGGGATTGATGCGAATGTATTCGTCAACCGCATCGTCACCATCTTCACAGACAACTAAGGCAAAACCACGCTTACGAAAGACCTCTTTTAGCCTCATAATCGACATCTGATTGTTGTCAACAATGAGCACTGTTGGTGCGTCTTCAGATGAAACTTCGCTTACGTAAGACATCGCAACCAATTCACCTGAATTGTTTCTTGCTCATCAATCAACCGATGGAATTTGCTGAAAAGGTTCATTCTTCACTACTAATGTCTTCAACCGGTGCAGTTCGGGGATTATTGAAGGTCTGTCGGACATTTTCCATATTGGCCGCATCTTCATCCATTGCTTTCTTACGCTTTGGACCATTCATAAATTGCATTTGCAATTCACTCACAACACCATCGAGCATGGCTTTTGCAGAATTATCGAGATTTCCTTCTGTTTTGTTCTTCAACATTCGAAGGATGTCGATGGCTTCTTTTGCTTCTTGGAAATTAAATCTCGGACCCCCTTCTGGGTGTTCTAAGAGACCAAGATTGACCATAGCAGTTCGTTGGAAAAGATGGACGACCTGAAAGAATCGTTCTGTTTCTTCATCTTGGAACATCAAATCACCTCACGAGAACATTTCATCCAAAAGCCAGTCTGGATTGAATTGTAGGAGGTCATCATACCCCTGTCCAATTCCTGCGAAAACGATTGGCCTTCCTGTTGCGTAAGCAATTGAGAGTCCTGCGCCGCCTTTCGCATCCGTATCCATTTTCGAGAGGACTGCTCCATCGAACTTCATCATCTCTTGGAACATTTTTGCCTGATCGACTGCATCATTTCCAGCCAGAGCATCTCCGACAAACAGTACAAGGTGTGGGTCAGCAACTCTGCGCACCTTCTCTAATTCTTTCATGAGATTGGTTTTGTTTTGCATACGCCCTGCAGTATCGACAAGAACAACATCGATTCCTTTTGCCTTAGCAGATTCGATTGCATCGCGAGCAATTGCTGCTGCATCACCACCACGCTGACTTGAGATACAGCGAATCCCTAAATTTTCGCAATGCGATTCGAGTTGTTGAATTGCTCCAGCTCTGAACGTATCTCCTGCTGCTGCAATGACTGAATGACCATTTGATTGAAGTCGATGAGCAATCTTTGCTGCTGTTGTTGTCTTACCTGTTCCGTTTACACCGACGAGCATGACGACTACAGGCGCATCTCCCGCATCCAAGTATGATTGTACAGAAGCATCAAAATCCCAATAACCAGCAGCAAGGAGGTTGCGAAGTGCTCGCTTTAGTGCTGCTTCGAGAACCTTAGCAAGTTCAGCGCCTCGCCGGAGTCTTGCGCCAACCAGGCTCTTCCTCAATGCTGAGAGAACAGAAGTCACTGCTTCACTTGAAATATCAGATTCAAGAAGCATCCATTCCAGTTCTTCAAGAAGGTCATCGAGAACTTTTCCTTGCTTGATGATTCGGCCACCGTGAGATACAATACCCCCTCCAAGATCAATGGAAACAGAACCTGATTCTGTCTCTATTTCGGCTTTTTCAGTCGATCCTTTTGGGGCCGCTTTCACTTCAACGAGTTGCCGCCCAGTTGTTGTTCTCATCATCGATAAATCAACACGAGATCCTTGTGGTTTAGCAACATCAGTCGCCTTTCTACGACGCAATTCTTTCACGCGTTGTTTTTCCAGCTTTTCCAGACGCTTTCGCTCATTTTTGGAAAGTTGGCGAGGCAATTCAATCTCTTCCTCCTCATCGTCCCAATCCTCCCATTCATCTTCAGGTTCGGTTGGTTCAACAGGTGTTTCTTCGAGTTCAGTAAGAGGTTCATCGTCCCAATCTTCTTCGATTACAGTGGCCGTCTGAAGGGCTACTTGGCCTTCTTCGGAATCTTCTGTTGCTGTTAATTCTTCAGAATCAACTTCTTCCGCGACCTCTTGGACGCGACGTTTGAATCGATCAAACAGCCCCATATTCTCACCTAGTCATCCAGTGTTAGCTGATTTCCAAACATGCCCCCGCGGCGGCGGTTTGGTTTCGTAGTTGTGGATTCTTCTTGCTCCGCCTCAACAGGTTCGGCTTCTTGCTCAACCGGTTGTTCTAGAGGAGGCGTTGATTCCTGTTCTTCATGTTGCGCCACTGCTGCTTGCGTGAATGTCTTAGCAAGGGATGAAATTGTCGTTTCGAGTTGTTTGCTTTGAGATTGAAGGTTTTCTAGAAGCGAACCGAGTTCTTCCATTCTCTCTCGAGTCACTGAAGCCGCATCAGACCACGTTCGCTCACCAAAGATTCCGCTCCCTAGATCGATGATTGCTGTTCCTTCTCCACCACCTGGGTGTTTGCAACTGAGTGTTACCCCAGCACCAATTGAAACATGCATGTTCATTTCTGAATCATGATTTTTATTGGAAAGTGTTTCGAGAATGGTTGCAGTAACGTCGTGTTCACCAAGAACGTTGAGGACTTGCTCAACGCGCTCTTGGACTTCATGATAGCGCTCACGATTCATTTCAACGAGTCGTGCTGTTTGCTCAAGTTCTGTCTGTTCCAATCTATCGCCCCATCATAGCCTAGAGGGGGTCATTCATGAATGCGGCGATGTGCCCTTCACTCTTCTTCGGCTGCAGGTGCGATTGTTCCGCCCTCTGCTGCGATTTGGTCACGGAAGTGATGGAGAACAGTTGGCTCAGTAGATGTTCTTGGGTCGATTTCACCGATTGAGATGATCTCGATTGCTCGACGGTTTGCCTTGTGACGTGATCCAATAGTGGAGTATGCTCGGTGTTCAGCATCATCTTTTGAACTTGCAACGATGTCGAGAGAGAACTTTTGTCTCATGCTTCCAAAGGGGGCTTGTCCAGCAACACGGTAGGCCTTCATGGTTCCTCGCGATTGGTTGCTTGATTTAAACGCGATGGTCGGGTTCTCAAACGGCGCATCGCGTGTTTCATCAACAATGAGGAGGTCCGTAACGATGTGCGAAGCGCTCTTCTTCTCGTCTTGCTCTTGGCTGCCCCTCTCTCTTTGGTGCATGACCAAGCTCCCTTAGAACTCAGAGGAGAGGAAGTGCGACTAACATTGCCTAATGACGAACTATGGACCCAAACGGCTTGGGACAATGCAATTCAATCGGGCTATGTCCCGTTGAGAATCGTTTCTCCTACAGAACTCATAGCATGGAAACTTGACCAAACGGCCCAAACATTCCATGGGTTGGAAACAGTAAATGAGCCGGCTCCGTGGCAATCAATTCCCTTTAGCGGACAATCTGTTAACGTTGTTTTCGAACCAAATTTACCCGAGTACATCCAACATATCGTTACTGAACGTTTAGCGGAACGGATTGATATTGCATTCATCCATCTTGCCCATGATGCTGTATTGCCTCATGTTACAATCGAATGGAACGAACAGTATTCAATGAAATGGTTTTCCGAAATAGATGGTGTTCTGTGGATTGAGCCTGATCTTGAAACTGTAAGTAGAAACCTCGGCAGCGCAGTTCAACTCTCAACGCCAAATTCTGATTATGAATCACCACTTGCTTGGGAATTGGGATTGAATGGGAGTGGAGTCGTCGTAGGAATTGCTGACTCTGGAATTGATGCCGATCATTCTTGTTTTAGGAACTTAACAAGCGATAGTCTAGGGGATTCTCAGCGTAAACTTCTTCATATTAACACCTCGATTGATGAATGGGATTCTCAAGGACACAGCGATTATCGGCACGGAACGCATACGGCGGGTTCAGTGGGTTGTCATCCTGTATCGACTGCAGAGGAATATCAGATTCCTTCTGCTGCAATGGCCTTGGGATATGGGACGAAACTTGTTGTTCAGGACATCGTTTCAGAGGAAGGTTGGCTTCCGCCAGATGTAGATTATTTACTGCTCGAATCATCTGAGTTTGGGGCGGTTTTACATTCAGATTCTTGGGGCGATGATACGACGGAATACACTCTCCGGTCTGGTGATTTTGATGCATTTACTCGAGAGTACCCTTGGTCCCTTCCTTTGATTGCTCCAGGAAATAACGGTGGTGACGTGCTTGAACCTGCAAACGCAAGGAACGTCATTGCTATTGGAGCCTCGACCAAAGATGACGATCCTAGACGTTGGAATTCATCTGTTCATGGACCTACAGAAGCTGGTACAAGGGGCGTGTTCGCCCTTGCCCCGGGCGTATCGATTACTTCTGCACGATCTGATGGCCAAAACAACACCTGGAACTCGGGCCATCATACCCTTAGTGGGACGAGTATGTCGACACCCACTGCTGCTGGATTTGCTAGCATCATAGAACAAATGGTAAGGGATGGTTGGTTCACTGGGCATAATGAATCATTAGAAATCGTAGATTCTCGATCACTTCAGCCTTGGTTTTCAAACACTCCTTCATTTCAGCATGACCTCCTACTTGGCGAAGGATTCACTCCCTCTGCGCCTCTTCTGAAGTCGCTTCTCGCACTGTCAACGACTCCGTTATCAGAAGAATTCAGAAATGGGGGGATGGGTGGAGGCACCTCTCCAAATTCCTATGATGGGTGGGGGCGATTGAATCTCTCTGAAGTAATCGATATTGAAGATATTCAAAATGAATTAATGCAAGAGGATGTTCGTCCAATTGAAAATATATGGATTCATGATTCTTATCGTTTAGGAAGCGGAGAGCCGATC
>QQSG01000087.1:0-2859 GCA_003602665.1 Candidatus Poseidoniales archaeon | reverse complement strand
CCTCATGGGATGGTGAGGGAGCGCAAGGTCCCTTTTTGGGAACAGGTGATGTCTTTCAGCAGCGTTTTATGCTTCAGCAAGGCCAAGATCTTGACATCCGTCTGGCTTTTCAAGCCAAGCCTGAACCTCACATGGTTGATGACTTGCAACTCCTTGTAAAATTACCAGATGGTCGATTTGCGGTTGGAGATACCTACAAAGAAAATGGTTTTTCGATGCTATACTATAGTTTTGCAGACCCATCGAACATGAGTGCATTTCCAAGCACGAATGAAACGACTGTTGGAGTCTCACTCTCTGCTGAAAGCCTAGATTCAAGTGATTGGGTTGATGTCTTTGTTGTTGGAAGATATGTCACTCCCGGCAATACCCCAGATTCTATTGGTGTTGAAGGAAATAAGATCGGTTTTGGAATGGCTATCCAAGGCGTGATTCTCGACCCGATTGGACATACAGATGCCGATAACGATGGAGTGCCATATCAGAATGATCTGTGCCCTTTCACAGATGCATCTTCATGGGATCTGAACGCTGATGGATGTATTGATGATAGCGACAATGACGGTGTTGTCGATTCGATCGATGATTGCATCGGTACCATTCAAGATACGCCTGTTCAGGAAAATGGCTGTGCCAAAATGAATGATATTCCTCAAATTTTCTTCGATTCTTCGAAACTAGTCGGGCACAATAATTCAACGATTCCTTTGAAGTTCTCAGTTCTCGATACGGATGTTGTCGATGTCAATATTACCTTACAGCGCGCAAATGATTCGTTTGGTATCGTTGAAATTTGTGCCATTGTAGTTGAAAATGATTCATGGTACACGTGCAATGTCGAGGTTGAGAATAGCTTCTTTCCGCTCTCTCCAAATGGGGAGTGGTTTGTTGTCATTAGTGCCATAGATCGAAATACAAGTTGGTGGACTGAATCGAAATCAAATCTCTTTGAATCAGGTCCGTTCGTTATTGAAATATACGAAGAAAATGANATGAAATCAAGCGAGCCTCCTCCGTGGGTTTTGACGTCAATATTGTCGATACTTGTGCTTTCATTTCTCATAGCCTCTTTTTTACAGTATCTTAAGCGAGAAAGGATAGACTGAGGTGGTTTCACCCTGTCTAAATTTCCTTGAGAGCGAAGGGCTATATTGAAACCGTATGGCATCCACGCCTGTATATCCGAGAAGGTGATGATGATGAGTGAACGATTATATGTTGGAATTGATTTAGGAACGTTTCAATCGACAATTGCATCCAGCGCTGGCGCTATGCATTCTATTGAGACAGTCGTAGGACGACCAAAAGACCCTGTTGCTCGCAACTTCTTGAAGCGTGATGTTCTCTTTGGAGCAGATGCTCTGAAGAACAAACTCGCATGTAACCTCTACCGCCCAATGGCTGCTGGAGTTGCACAAGATGATGAAGCAAATCTGGCTGCTGCCAAGGCATTCGTATCCCACCTTATCGAAACAGTTGATCCTGAAGAATACGACGAGGTTTTCGGAGTTATTTGCTCCCCAAGCCACGTTTCATTTACCGACAAGAGCAATCTCGTTGCCACACTTCGTGGGCAAGTCAACGCAATCATGGTCGTTACAGAACCATTCGCAACAGCATTTGGAATCAGCGAAATCGGCGGCTCAATCGTTGTTGACGTCGGCGCAGGTACAACCGATATTGCTCGCATCCACGGAACATTCCCAACTGATGAAGACCANGTCACAATCCAAGAAGCTGGAGACTGGCTCGACATCGAATTGATGACATTGATTTCAAAGAAATTCACTGGTGCTCAAATCACCAAGGACATGGTCCGAAAGTGGAAAGAAGAATCCTCCTACGTTGGTGGAGACACACGCACAGTTGAAGTCAACCTCAGCGTTGATGGAAAGAACCAAACGGTCGATATCGGCGATTTGATTCAAGAGGCTTGCGAACTTCTTATTCCAAAGGTTGGAAATGCAATCAAGAGAATCGTTGCTGAAGCTGACCCTGAATATCAACCAGTTCTTCGAAATAACATCATCCTCTCTGGTGGAGGTTCACTCATTGAAGGACTTGCAGAGCGAGTTGCTCGAGAGATCTCTGACATCGGTGACGTTAACGTATGGTGTGTTGAAAACCCACTCGAAAAGGTCGCAGAAGGCGCACTCATGCTCGCAGGCGAAATGCCTGATGACATGTACACCGCAATCAACTGATTCGGTTCGCTGTTTTCACCTTAAAATCAGGGCTATTTGCCCTTCTTTGACAGGGAAGGTTCAAGAGTGGTTGTGTCTCGATAGGTAACTGTATGACGCTCGGCGCTGCAAATTCAGGCTCTAACCATAGCCAATCCTCTGGTAATGACCGAGCTGCGCTTGAAGGCATGCTCAAAGGATATCCAATCGAGCAACTCGTGGAAGAAGTTCTCATCGCATGGGACGAATTGGGTCGACGAAATGAAGAGGTTGTCACAATTAAACAACGCCTCCGTGTTCTCGAACTCGATCTTGCTGAACGTGAAGACGAAGTTGCCCCTGAAATTCAACGTCTGCATCAAGCAGATGAGCAACTCAAGGAGTCGGATGCGCGGATCGTTCATCTTGAACGATTACTTAGCGATAGTCGGGCTGAACTTGATGCTCAAGCATCATCACTTTCCAAGGAACAGCAAGATGCTCTCCACGAAGAAGTTGCTCAACTACGAGACCTTAGTGTATCTCAAGATGATGTTATTTCAGAGATGGAAGGTCGAATGGGTTTGATGGTTGAGGCTTTAGAAAAAGCGGCAGATGCTGGGCTCACATCCGTTACGGCTGACGAAGTTCGCTCGCTCAAGAACAAACTTGACGAACAAACTGCACATTACGAAGC
>QQSG01000086.1:12099-29470 GCA_003602665.1 Candidatus Poseidoniales archaeon | reverse complement strand
CCCGATCATATGGAACAATTGCTCGACCTTCGCTCGCATTTTCTCTCCTCGCCATCTCTATCGGAATAAGTACATTAGACCACACTGTTTTACTCAATTCAAATTATTACATTGTCGGATTATACTTGCTACCTATATCCTTACTCATCTATGAAGTCTACAGAATGGACGTCATTTCCTCCCAGAGTAGAGCTCTTGGTACATTCATGCTTCTGATTATTGCTGGAGCATCTATGCCGTTGATGGTCGATGCTCGAATGGCCCATACCGGTGAGTTATTCAAGGCTGGAATTGTTTGGGATCTTGTCTTCCTTCTTGCCCCAGTGGCAGTCCATACCATCATCACGAAGAGAGGCCTGGACACAGATGTTCTCAACAGAAGTGCAGATCAAGTCATGCTCGGAGGATTACTCATCTTGGGAATGTTTGACCAGTCAGGTGGTTTGTTGTTCCTTACCATGTATGGTCTTGTTGGTTACACGGCCTTCAAGTATCGGCATCATGTCCTTTCATGCATTGCTCCTATAGCCTTCATATCGGACTACTGGCTAGAGAATCATGGATTAGCATATAGCCTTCTTGATAACGTTTTATCTGATGTAAACGGGGCAATTGACACAACTATTCTATGGTTCAGTGAAGTTACTGGAATAATTGTAGGAATGCACATGATGCTTATCCTTAGTGCAAGTCTCTTTGATCTCCGCTCCAATGTTAAGAACGATGAAATCATTGAAAACCCCTATCCATGGGCAATTCCAGTAGTATGGTTCCTCTTTGCAACTGCTGCAGTTCTGCCAACTGCATCATGGCTCCCACTCATTGCAGTACTCTTCGGAATCGTCAATTCATGGATTCGAGGAGATCTAACACTTATTCCACTGCTTTCCGTAGCTCTCATCTTTTCCTTCTTCATCGGATTCTCAGATGGGCTTAACGATTTCAATGGCGCAATATTCGGAGAATCAATGCTCTGGTCAGGAATTCTTATCTTTGGCCTATGGCTCTCTGAACAACGAGGTATCTTGCGAATGAATGTCTCAGAGGATTCCAAAACAGCCGAAATGGATCTCCCTCTCGAAGCTCAGCTACGATTTTTGGCAATGGCTTCACTCCTTCTTTCATTCAACGTGTTTGGTGGAATTGGAATGATTGCTGCAAGCGCATGGGCAACTCAGGATGCATTCCAGAAAGGAAATAAAATCTCAATCTTATTCCTACCATTACTTCACGGCCTAACTGTAGGAAACGAACTCTCAACGTTTGATGTTCTTGATGAAAGCATGAGAAGTATTCTGGTAGGTTCAGTATTCTTCATTGAAGGAGCAGCACTCATTGTTTACTCCTCCAAAACAGATCTCATATATGACTCGAAATTGTTTAGTTGGGAGAATGATGAAGAATTCTTCAGTTTTGTAGAATATATGGGCTTTGCAGGCGTCATATCAGCCCTTACAGGGGTCATTTATGCACTTGGAGAAGAACAAACTAAACTTGCTCTTTTCATTACAACCGCATTACTCACAGCCCTTGCAGTTACCGGCTTTGACTCAAAGCATTCTCACGTTCGTTGGAGAAGAGCCTTGGGTGTTTATGGTTCAATGATTTCATTGATTATCTTATTCAACATAATCGAATCAACAATTTTCCAGTCTCTAACCATCGTTCTCATGGGGCTGTTGGCTCTTGGATATGGGTTCATCTATCAACAACGCCGACATACAATTGATGTACGCGATACCGAAGAAGTTCACGAATTGAATACGTGGATTGAAGAAGTTGAAGTCACACAAGAAGCGTCTGGATTAATGGCTAAGATTGAGACTGTTAAGACCGATGATACCGTTGAAGAAATTACAGAACAAATAGAAGAAGTCGCTGAAGAGATGGAAGAAATCGCTGAAGAGATGGAAGAAATCACTGAAGAGATGGAAACCATTGCAAAGGCAATACCAGTTCCAAAACCAGTTAAGGCTCTAGAAAAAGATGAAGGATTTATTGAAACACTCCAAACCTTTGACGTTAGAATGCCTCCTCAGGCGATTGAACAAATCAAGCGTACAATTGCAATGACACCTCACGAAGGTTTCAATCCAGTTGTTCGAGTCAATATGCTTGGACAAATCGTTCTTGACTTCGAGCCAAAGTGATCAATCTTCTCTGAAGATTGCTGCGTAAGGGGCGTTTGCCCCCGCTTCACTTGCAGTCGTTGGATAAATGCCCCAATATGCTTCTCGCATCTGCTGATTTGCATCCATGCAAAGAACAACATCAGAAGGTCTGTTTTCCATCTGCTCGGTTCCATTAAGATGCTTAATAATCAGATCAATGTTTGAGAGATTAACAACTCCCCATCCAACCTGAGTACATGGAGCAACAGGAGAAATCGGCATAGTTCCAGAGATAGGATCCCATGTGGTAAAGGTTGGATACCAAGCAGATATGTTCAACGCGTGACGCATTTCTGAATTTCTCATTGTGAAAGAGGATTCATCCGATGATGCTCCATTGACGAGATAGCCCCCTCGTTCATCAGAAGCCCCAGAGCCCCAATCGCCAAACTCATCTCGTAATTGATGAAGCACGAACGAAAGGATACCTGCTGTTCGTGGTGTAGCGAACGATGTACCGGACGTCTCATGATACCCATCAGTATCGTCATGGTTTGGAAGAACTTGGGTCCAATCAGCTGCAATATCAGGATAAGAACCGCTCATCGTTTCCTTTTGATCATCTCCTTCCTCTGCGTATCCAGAAATTCCAATCGACCATGGAGGCCCTGCTGTCGCATCTTGAATAGCAGGAGATGGTGAGTTGTCCGCAGCTCCTGTGTGAATTTTGTTTTGAACAACTACTGCCTCATAGGTTGCAGTTTCAATTCCAGGGACTGGGAGAGAACCAATGGCTCCAAAGGATGTTGAAATGATGTCAACAAGAGGCTGATTTGCTGCTGCGAGGACTGCTTCGGTTGAAAAACCTTCAACGAAGAAAATGACTGCATCTGGATTTGCATCGAGGACTGCACCTGTTACTGCTGTACCGTGCCCATCTTCAGGATCGTCCAATATGTGGATATTTGTCCCTCCATCCGGTGAAGTTCCAATAATTTTAGTTCCATAAAAATACACGATATCACTGGTCGTAATGACATCCCAGCAGGCTTCTCGGTCTGCTTCATATCGTTCTTCCCAACTACCCTCAAATGTGATTCCGCATGTCATTGTAACCCCCAACTGCTCCAAAAGCCAATTTGGATAGATTTCATCGGTACGAAAGTGGTCATGATAGACGTTTATGCCGGTATCAATAGGAGCTACAACAGAAAAGTGTCGCCAATCAGTGGATGTGTTTTCCTCAACAATTACTGAGCTGGTACCCGAATCAGCAGAAAGTTCATGTGCGAAATATGCAAAGAGGATTACACTGAAAATCAGAGCAGTGAGGCCAAATGCAATTGGTTTCTTTGGCAGTGGAATTACATCCAAAAGGACTGCTTCAACAACATCAGAGGCATCCGCCATACCGTGTCGTAGCATGGGTGTATCAAGAACTCTGCGCCGACTTCAAATGCTCTGGCTTGTTGGAAGCATCATGGAGAATAGAGATGACCGAATGGTCTGGATTGATTTGGAGATGACTGGTTTGGACATTTCTAAAGAGAAAATTATAGAGATAGCTACAATCGTTACGGACGGAGAACTCAACATCATCGCAGAAGGCCCCAACCTCGCAGTTTCGGTCGAAGAGACACTTTTGGAAGGTATGGATGAATGGAACACTCGACATCATCATCGAAGTGGTTTGGTAGAACGTGTCCGCAACAATTCGGTTACAGTTGAAGAAGCAGAACGACAAACAATGGAATTTCTGCGACAACACGTGAATGAGAACAAAGCCCCGTTGTGTGGAAACTCGGTTTGGAACGATCGCCTATTCCTCCAAAAAGAAATGCCTGAAATTGTTGAGTTCCTTCATTACAGGATGATCGATGTATCTACTGTAAAAGAACTCGGACGAAGATGGTATCCAGAAGTATCTCGATTCAACAAGAAAGGAGCGCACTTAGCGCTTGATGACATACGTGAATCAGTTCAAGAACTTGCATACTTTAGGAAGAGAATTTTCATCTCCCATCAGTAACAAATCCTTTCCATCTTCTCATATAATCAACAAAGAGAGGGCTTAGTTCAGCATCGATTAACTCCTGAGGAGTAAATGGAGGCTTTGCAGGGCAGTATTCCAAGGACGCACTCGAAATGGGCCAATCAGGGAAGGGCAGAGAAACACGTGCTACACCGACTGCATCAGCCCCTTCTTCAAGTAAAAATTGAGCATCCTTACCTGTCCAAATTGATCCTGTGGAGATAATCGGTATTCGGTTATCGATGAATTGTGAGATTTCTTTTGTTAGGGTCTGTCCAGTCTTATGCTCTTCGAATACATCCCAGCATGATATATGTAATCCTTCTATAGATTTAGAAAGCAGTGACTCACAGACAATAAGCGTATCTTCCAAAGTGATTCCTATATCTTCTGAGACAGGTGATAAACGTACGAGTATGGAAAACGTAGGTGAAACCATTCCGCGTACAGCATCAATGATCTTGTTGAGAAATGTCATTCTTTGAAGAACATCTCCTCCAAATTCATCCATCCTTCTGTTTGTCTTTGACCCGAGGAATTGAGCGATGAGATAACCATGTGCACCATGAAGTTCTACACCATCAAACCCTGCTTCTTCGCATCGCTTAGCAGCCTTTGCAAACGAAGTAATCGTTTCGTTTACTTCCTCCAAGGTCATTGAGCGTGAAGATCCCTCAGAGTCTGAGATGAAATTTTCACTTGCTGAAATCGCTCGTTGCCCTGTAAGAGCGGAAGGGCTTCTCATTCCTCCATGAAATAACTGGACAAAACTCTTAGATCTATATCGACGAATTTCATCAGCAAGACGGGTTAAGCCAGGGACATGATGATCGCCCCATACACCCATCTCACCAGTCCAACCTTGACCTGATTCTTGAACATGAGAAGCAGCAGTCGTAATGATTCCAAAACCTCCCTTAGCCCTTCGTATTAGAAAATTGATTTCATCATCAGAAAGGCAACCATCATCATGGCTCTGCTTATTGGTCATGGCTGCAAGTACTGAACGATGAGGAATCTCCAAACCATTTCGAAGAGTCCAAGACTCATCCATTGATACCATGTTAAGACCTACTTTTCTCGCCATGTTGGCGAATGAACATCGACGCCTTTGTGCAGTGAAAGAATCTCTGCAAGTACTGCAATCGCAATTTCCTCGGGAGAATCTGCTCCAACATTGAGGCCTATTGGACATCGGACATCAGAAAGGTATGCTTGTTCAATACCATCATCGATGCATTCAGATTCAAAAGTTTGCCATTTAGAGCGACTTCCTATTGCACCAATACGTGGGAATACGTTACCATCTAGCGAAGATTTACTCGATTGAGCGGTGTGTAAAATCATCTTCAAACGGTCAAGATCTTCTTGATAATCGTGCCCTAGAAGAAGGATATCGGAAAAACGAGACAGACTTTCATAAGTCTCATTTTCAAAAAAACCTGGGACACTCGTAGCGTGTAACTCAACGGCATCTGGATAGAGTTCTGAATTTGCGAACGCTTGCCGTGTATCTTGAACAGAATAATTCCATCCTGTTGATGGAATCAGTTTAGAAATGGCTTCTGAACAGTGACCACCACCCATCAAAAGTATGTGCGGCATTGGTATCATTAGCTCCAATGCGATGGTAACTTGACCACCGCAAAGTGAGTCAAGAGGTTGAACTTCATAGCCCTTCGCACCTTTGTTTAATCCGAATGTAACAACTTCAGATATTGCCGTAGACTGAGTAAGCAATTCTTCACATCGATTGAGTATTCGCTTTTCCAAGCCTGCGCCACCGACAGTGCCGACCCAAGACTTGTCTTTTCTCATTGCCAGTCGAGCACCAGATTTACCTGGCACACTACCTTTTGTTGCTACCACTGAAGCGAGAACTACTGATGAATTGTGTTGTAATTGTTCCAACACCCACCCCAGTACCCTTGCGGTCATATCCGTGCGTTCCTATTGTTACACATACCGTTTGCCCTTAGAACCAAGGTTCCTTAGCAACGGCATTGAGTAATTCCAAATCTTCAGGAGTATCAATGTTGAGATGCAATGAATCAAAGTTTACCTCAACTGCTTGGCAGTTTACGAGATCCTTCAGCGGAACATCTCCTTTTGAGAGATAAACTGAACGAATATCCTCTTCTTCCAAGTAAAGAGGATGGCCTCCTCTTCCAGAGTCGACTGGATACGTCGAGGTGCCAAGACCGACTAATGCTTGAATGATGTTCTCATCCCATCCAGGTCGATCGATTGGAACAATCAGAACTCGTTTAGGCAATGAACCCAATCGCTCAATCATTGAACGCAGACCACACCGGATAGATTCTGTACGACCCAAGTCAGGGTACGGATTAAGAACAACATTTGCACTTGGACTAGCAAGCATTACATCTGCCAGTAGTTCACTGTTTGTCACTGAAGTAATTGATACCATTCCAGACCGCTTAATGCGATTCACGATATGATGAATCAACGGATTTCCGTTGATATCGATCATTGCCTTGTGTTGACCAAGTCTTCGAGAGAGCCCCGCTGCTAGGACTAACACCTCAATTTGCTTCGCCATGTTCCTGCGTAAGCGGCAAGTACATTCAGATTTCTGTTCATAAACAGTCGAAGATTAGATTCATTATGTCAGCAGAAGAAAGCATGAGTCCATTTGAAAAATCGATGGAGTTCCTAAGAGGCATATGCCAAATGGAACACTTTCATTTGATGGAAACCTATTCCGAAGGAAAAATTCAGGTCCGAGTCAAGGGGACTTCGGGAAGGCATTACGAGGTGAAAGCCAAGCAGCAAGGACATCATCCGGGCCTGAGTGCCCAATCAAATTTGAGGAGGAAAACATGGACCACATCAGTCATTGGTGCGGCTTGGAAGAAAGATATTGAAGCCAGAGACTCTAATTTCACAGTTAGTCTTTGCCTGAACATTAACGAACAAAAAACACATCTTCCAATTGGTGATAAGTTAGCATCACTTGCTCTTAGCCTACGTAATGACATTGATTTGGCAATGGATATTCCGCTCGTTGCCCAATTTATTGTATGTCCTCGAAACAAGATGGAACATATCTTCACGTTTCAAGATGAAATGATTGTAACACAGGATATGATTGACATGGGCGAAGATGAACAAGAATTCCATGGATTTGATGATGATGAAGAAGAAATGGACTGGGAAGTTCTCGAATCATACTACAGCGAAATAGATATCATCGAACTTGAAGAACAAAACGAGTTTTCAACTCCAAATCAACCTGAGGATTGTGGACTTAATGAACAAAATACACCTTCCTATGAGGAGATGGTTAATCATATGATGAGAGCTATCGATCGTCAAGAAGATAAAAAATCTAGAGATTCTTCGTGATTTCACGACCGATGATCATTCGCTGTACTTGGCTACTTCCTTCATAGATTTGCATGACCTTTGCTGCTCTCATTAAGCGAGCAACTGGGTATTCCTCAGAGTAACCATATCCTCCATAGACTTGCACAGCATCTGTTGAAATTTTCATGGCTGCATCGGATGCAAATCTCTTTGCATGAGCTGCTGATTCTGTGTTTTTGACGCCTGCATCTGCTTCGGAGGCTGACTTCCACGTCAGCATACGACTGGCTTCAATATCGGTTTTCATATCAGCCAACATGAACTGAATTGCTTGATGGTGGTGGAGGGCTTTACCGAATGTTTGCCGCTCGCCACTGTATTGCAAGGCATGCTCGTAGGCAGCTCTGGATAATCCTGTTGCGTGTGCAGCTATGTTTGGTCTGCTCAAATCAAAAGCACTCATGGCATTCATCCATCCACCTGATTCGCTTTCACCAACGAGTTGATTGGCAGGAATGCGTACATTATCGAACGAAATACTTCGAGTATCGCTGCATCGCTGACCCATATTGGTTTCTTTCTTTCCAAGCGATAGACCTTCTCTGTTTGATTCAACAATGAATCCTGACATGCCTTTGTAGCCTGCATCCGGGTCTGTCTTAGCAAGAACGAAGAAGAAGTCAGCATAACCTGCTCCGGTAATCCACATCTTTGAACCATTGATGATGTATTCATCTCCATCTCGAACCGCGGTTGTTTTGATGGCTGCAACATCAGATCCTGCACCAGGTTCTGTAATGGCATAGGATGCGAGAGCACCTTCTTCAGCAACCTTTCGCAGCCAGATATCCTTCTGAGCCTCAGTTGCACCAGTTATGATTGGAGCGCAAGCCAGAGCGGTTGCATAAGCAGCAGTAGCAAAACCAGGGTCACCCCAGGCAAGTTCTTCATTGACAAGTACTTCTTCCATGCAGCCAAGTCCAGGTCCACCGTATTTCTCTGGAATGTGTAGATTGAGTAATCCCATCTCATGAGCCATTTGGATGACTTCTTTTGGGTAAACGGATTCTTCATCCCAATGCTCAGCATGGGGACGGATTTCATCCACTGCAAATTCATGAGCAAGTTCGCGAAGCATCTCTTGCATTTCATCGAGTTGGAAGTCGACCATGTCACCCCCACAGAGCGGCCAAACATAAGTCTTGATTTCGTTTCAACTAACGATTGAGTTGTAAAACAACCAAGAAAACAAGGTAAAATAGAGCCAAACATGCGCCTTCCCAGCGTTCAAATCTGTAACTTCTACGCATGAAAATCAAGGCTAGCAGAACTCCTAGAACTGTTGCTGGAGCGATAATCTCCATCGTAAGGCCGTTGTCTTTTTCGCTTATAGACAGTGGATGGATCATTGAAGCAATACCAATAGAGAGCAGGGGGTCTGTTATGTTTGAACCAATGAGGGTTCCAATCGCAACGCCCTTACTTCTTTGGGCAGCCATTAATGCGATTGTTAATTCGGGTAGAGAAGTTCCTATGCCAGAAACAGTTGTACCCACTACGGAATGAGGTACGTCAAGTTCGAGTGCCAAATGGCAGGCCTTATCGACAAGGATGTTTGCAGCGTATATTGCAAATCCAAGTCCTACAATAATCATAATTGTGTAGGCTGCAGAACTCCAATTTGATCCTTTTATTTCATATTCGCCTGCATCTTCAACTTCTTCGAGACGGATTGCTTCTCTTTTCATCAAAAGCCATACAATGTATGTCACATACAGCGCAGAGAGAATTGCTCCTTCCCATCGTTCCAATGTACCATCTGTCCAAACAAAGAAAATGAGCAACATTACTGATAAAAGCATGATAACACCATCTCGATTAAGCCAAGATGGACGAACCTTCACTGACTTGGTCATTACAACAATTCCTAGAATGAGAGTTATTTGAACAAGAACGGAACCAAGGATACTTCCTATCGCAAAATCTGCAGAACCGGGAGTATTGCTAGCATCAAGGGCTGCTGAACTTGTAACGAGAATCTCAGGAAGCGATGTGCCGATTGAAACAATAGTCAATCCAATAACAATCTCAGCGATTCCTGCTCTTCGAGCTAATCCTTTCGCTCCTTCTATGAAGAAATCTGCACTTGTAACGAGAAGACCAAGGGAAAGAAGAAGAATTAATGCCATAATGAACTTTGAATTATCCGCCGTCATATACTCGGCCAAGAGTATACCTATGAACAAAGCACCTGTAATGAGCATTGCATTGAAGTGGATAAGTTGAGGAATCCCCATCAACTCATCCTTTTGCTCCATAATCTTGCCCATGCATCATGGGTTTTCATGCTTCTGCCAATCTTCTTCGATAACATCAAGTTCTGGGTAGATTTCGTTTAGTCGATGTGGAAGCGTGGTGTCACCGAGTTCATCGGTACCTTCACCATGGTCTTCGTTGGTTGTGGCAGTGTTGCACTTAATCGCTCATCGCTTGAAATTTCCCTCGCATTTGGCATTATTGTAAGCCTCATGATTCTATCACTTGGAAGATTCTCTGGCGCTCATATTAATCCAGCTGTATCAATCGCATTCTGGAGACGAGGAGACCTTTCGAATAAAGACACTCTTTCCCATGTCGTGGGCCAGTTATGTGGAGGTGCATTAGCCGGATTATCTCTTGATGGAGCGGGACCTACGCTACGAAATGAAAATACATCTTGGATTGGTTTAATCGGAATCGAAATCGGAATCACATTCCTCCTCATGGCCTCAATTCTTCTTATCATTAGGAGAACAAACAAATGGCTCCCTATCGCAGTCGTCGTAGGATCGGCAGTAGCGATCTTGGCATTTCTCTTTGGAGAGTATACTGGGGCAAGTATGAATCCAGCCCGTACATTTGGCCCAAATTTATTTTCTGGCGATGCTGCAATAATTCCAATTTATTGGTTGACTACGACACTCGGTGCCTGTCTTGCTGTTTGGCTTGAAACGCTTATCCCATCAAAGACTGAATCACCTTAGTTACGTGTTCAATCGAAGGAATTGTGTGATTTTCCAAAGGTGGAGAGAACGGAACTGGAGTGTCTAGTGCGCCGATAACGACAGGTTGTGATTCCAGTTGATAGAACGTAGATTCAAGAATTTGAGACTGGATTGTGTGGCCCAAGCCGCCATGCCATTGCCCTTCTTGAAGGACCACCAATCTTCCAGTTTTCTGGACTGATGAAATACAGGTTTCTTTGTCAAAAGGAATGATTGTCCGGAGGTCGATGACTTCTAACTCGATATCATCTTTTGATAACAACTCTGCGACTTGTTTAGCGATATGGACCATTGCACCCCAAGTCACGAGTGTTAGGTCGGTTCCTTCTCGTATGACTGAGGCTTTACCGATTGAATGACGCTCTCCATTTGCAATGGATTCATGAACAGATGTCGTGTCAACAATCTGATTGATATTCTGCCCCCAACCGGTAAGACCTCCACGCAGACCGTACAATCCGATATGTTCCAAGAACAAAACTGGGTCCTCGAGATGTGCGGCTTCGACGAGTAATTCGTAAGCCGCTTGTGGAGTCGCTGGAGCAAGTACAACAAAGCCGGGATCGTTTGCGAACCAAGATTCGATCATATTTGCATGGAACGGACCTGAACGAGTTCGGGCACCGAGTGGAATTCGAACTGTCATTGGGCAATCTGCACCCCAGCGCCAGCGAAGCATTGCTGCATTGTTGATTAATGCATTAAATCCGAGGGCTGCAAAGCCACCAAATTGAATTTCAACCATTGGCCGCATTCCAGATAGAGCAGCCCCCACACCTGTGTGGACAATCATCGCCTCACAGAGAGGCATGTCAACAAGTTTCTCTTGATGACCTGCGTTCTTGAGAGCCATGTTCATTCCAAAAGCACCAGCAACTTCCATGTCCTCACCTATGAAAACACAATCATCACCATATCGATTTGCAATATCGACCATTGCTTGTTGGATGGCTCGAGCATAGGTCCAGCCTCCTGAATCGACGTATTCAATCGGTTCAACATTTGGGTTTCGTTCAACCATTGATGGGGATGTTATGATATCGATTTGATCTTGGTGTGTTCTTGCATCATGAATCGTAGTGATACCTTTCGTTACAGTTTCAGGTTCTGGCCAAGCCATTTCCTCAACATCTGAACGAGCATTGTCAACGAGAAGTTGTTCCTCTTCTTCCATTTCTTCGAGTTCGCTTTGTTCAACGCCCAAGGTGATCAATAACTCTCGATGAGTTGGCAATGGATCCTTCGCAGCCCAATACTCAAGCAAGGCACGGTCTACGTAACCAGGTGGAGTACCTGTTTCTGAACCAAGATAGAGGTCATCATGATGATGGGCATGACCACAACCTCGCATTGTCTCGACATGAACCATCGTTGGACCACCGCCTTCCATGCTGAATTCCCGTGCCGTAGCGATACTTGCATGCCATGCAGCAGGATCAGACCCATCAATTGTCCAAGCAGGGAAGCCCATGGCCACCGCCTTATCCGCCCAAAGTTCAACACCAGATTGATGAGCGGGGGGTGTATCCAATGCGATTTGGTTGTTCTGAAGAACATAACATATCGGCAGGCCACGAGCACCTGCGAGATTCAATGATTCCCAATATTCGCCTGATGATGAAGCCCCTTCACCTATGCAAGCGACGTGAAAACGATCAAGTTCTTGCTTCCAAGCCGCAAAGGCAAGTCCAGTCATTGTTGCACTCGCAATAGGGAGAGGAGCCGTCGGTGGTAGAACCCCAACATGCCATGCGCCTATGTGCAGATCTCGGCCACCTGCTCCTTCATGACCACCATTTTGATTTGAGTCGGCTTTACCCATTTGAGCAGCCATAACATCGACAACTGTATCACCCATTGCAAGAGCAAGACCAACATCACGAATCATCGGAGCTACGAGGTCTCCATCATATCCGTTACCGGGTGTGTGATTTTTATTCGGTTCATTTGTCGTATTCAAGGCAGTTGCAATTGCAACAACCCCTTCCTGCCATGTTGAACGGAATCCTTTGCCTCCGAATCGGGAGCCATCTGGAGTTTCCATTCCGGAGAAGAAAACATCCTTGAGGTGAGCATCCATTGCACGAGTTCGTGTCATCATCCGTTGCCATTCCATTCGATTCTCCATGGATGTTGACATGTAGTGAGCTAATCGACGAAAGCAAAGACGTACATCGATAATGAGATGATTTATACGACGTTCAAGATGCTCATTTATAGTTCGTCGAGGCATTACTTCGTCATCTAAAATCGGCTTGATTTTGTGTTCATTTTGAGCTGCAAATCCCTTTCTGAAAGCCTGTACAAAGCGCTCAGAGAAAGAATGCCATGACTCTCCATCAAAGGATTGTTGACCATCAACATGGAGATGATCCCAGACATTTGCAGCTAGGAATACATGTCCTTCATGACGTTCAGCAAAGAAGCGCATCACTTCTGCTCGAGCGGCATCAATCAGTAGTGGTTGTGTAAACACACAAGCTGATTTAGGCGCCCAATCATCACCATAAATTGTTGGAAGTGTTCCTTGTGACATACCCCGCCCCCGTCTCTGCGAAGGTCGCCTAAGTTTCAATGCTATGGATTGACTTAAGTTTTAGAAAAACGAATTATTCTTCTTCGCCAATAGATTCTCTAAGAACTCGAATCGAGGTCCTTGTAACAATTACAGTCACGATTACAGTAGCAACTATGCCCAGCAAAAGCATGAACAAACCAAGTGGAGAATTGGCTAACCCACCCATTCCAGAACGACTCAAAGCAATTGAACCTAGGGCGTGTCCATAATATGCATAAATCACACAATAGATTAGACTTGATGTGTTTGAAAGTAAGAACACTCGAAGCGAAACTGGAGTTGCGGACATGATGTAATTGAGCCATTCATCGGGAAGAATCGGAGACAATCGGACAAGCACTGATATTTTCATTGCGTCTTGATCGAGAGCTTTCTCGATGTTTTGCATTCTTACATCGTTCTGAATCGATGCTTGTATTGATTCTCTGAACATCCACCTTCCCAAGACGAAAGCAATCAGACCTCCAATCATCGAGGCAACAAAGTTGACCACTACGGCTATCCAAAACGGGAAAATAGCTCCTGCACCGATCTTAACAAACGGAGTCGGCAACAACAAAACGATTGCCAGTGAAAGCATAATCGTGAATAAGAACGGGCCCCATAGCCCAAATCCTTTGAACCATTGAATGATTTCAGAAGCGTCTTTAAACAGAAAATATCCTGCAACTGCACAGATAAGAAGTACAACAAATCCAAACATAGCCCTCCATCTATAGAGATTTGGTTGTTGCTCTTTCATCTTCTGAAGGTTTTTTTGTCCGTCCATAAGATGGAGTTCAGAGGGCTTTGGCAATTGAATCTCAGATGCCTTGGGTAGATTCTTCATTCTAATCTACTCCTCTTCAGATTCAGGAAGTGATGAAAGGACATCGCCAAGCATTTCAGTAGCGTCTTCGATTCGTGTCATCAATGTTGTATCGGACACAGCACCAGGACGCCCCAAATCCCACATCAATTCATGGACCATTTCAGTTGTTAAGCGAGTCATGTTCAGCACCTGAGGGTCGATTCGTTCAAGTCCGTCATGAGGAAGTATTGCAACATTATCTGGTACTTCATCGAGAATATCATCCATGACAGCTTCAATCTCAGAAGCAATATTATCTGCTTGAGTCTCAAGAATAGATTCCATTCCTCCGGTATTGACTGATTTAGATTGATCGCTAAGATCTCCTAGGGCTTTTTTCTTTTTTAGTTCTTCAAAAGAAGGACCTGCCCCTGATTGTCCGCCCTCACCATCTTGGACCAAACGATTCAGAGCAATTCGCAGGATGTTGGAAAGATCAGTAGCCTCTAAACCAGTATCAACTTCCATTCCATCCTCACCCATCTGAGTAAGAATTTCATTGATGAACGACTCATTGATTCGATCTGGCCCTACAAGGCCTTTGAGCATAGGAAGGGCCCAGCCACTTCCACCAGCCATCATTCCAACATCGAATGAACCTCCACCGCCTCCGACTTCGACATCTGCAGGTGGTGGAACGAATTGTTTTCGAGCGTGTTTCCACAATTGTTCAATCAATTTACTCATATCGACAGGTTTGGAAATGACTTCGTGGACACCGGCTTTAGCGGCAGTAACCAGAAACTCACTTGAGTTACTCCTCGACAACATTACGATTCGACACTTGAATGCAAACTCAGGATCACCCATCAATCGTTGAGATGCATCGATTGCATCCCCAGAACTCCAATCGCCTTCGAGTAAGACAATCTCAGGCATCACTGCAAGAGCTGTCCCCTCTGCTTGGCGTAGCGTACCGGCTCGTGTAACATCAAAGCCTTCTCGTTCAAGCGTGGATGCAAGAAGGGTCCTACGACCCTGATTCTCATCCGCAACGATGACTTTTGCCATGATGACCAACGAGGAACGAGAGGTTACGCTCTTTGAACCTCACCCTTGTTTTAGCCTCTTATGACATCTTCTGGGGCAATTTGACTCCATGCCATAATGCCTCCATCTAAATTGTAAAGACGGTTTGCGTCAATTCCTGCTTGAGTCAGATACATGATTGCCATTTGCGAACGCATACCACTGCGGCAGATGACTACAATGTCTCCTTCTTCTGGTACTTCAGAGGAATGAGAGGCTATGACATCATGAACGGCATGAAGGTCAAAACTATTCAATCGGATCTGATTAAGTTCTTCGGCACTACGTACATCGATAATGAACGGTTTCCATCCTTCGGATTGTCGGGCCTTTACGGAAGCCACATCAATTGATTGCATCATGTCCCTTCCATTTGAAGACCCTTCATCAATCTGTTTGTTCGACGGCATGCAATACAGTGGATCATCAAAAAGTTGCTGAACGGCAGATAAATCTTCAATTGTCTGTCGTGTTTCTAAAGCATCAAAACGTAGCATTCGAGTCGACATTTCAAGTGCATCGTACAAGAGTAATGAACCAACCAATTTGGTTTCTAATCCGAGAATGAGTTTGATGACTTCTGTTGCTTGAATACCACCAACAACGCCTGGAAGAACACCAAACACACCAGCATCTGCACAATTTTGCAACGCACCCGCTGGAGGTGGCTCAGGAAAAAGGTCACGATAGCAACGGGATTGCTCTGTCGAGAAGACAGAAACTTGACCCTCAAAACGATGAATTGATCCGTAAATCCACGGGATTGAAAGTAAATGGCAGGCATCATCGATGAGGTATCGTGTTGGAATATTATCTGTCCCATCAACAACGACATCCCATCCTTCCAGAATGTCAAGAGCGTTTTCTGGATTGAGGCGATGTGGATAGAGTTGAATCTCAATATTGGGATCTAATGCGAGCAAACTCTCCTTTGCAGAATCCACTTTCTTAGAACCAACATCTTCAGTTCGGTGAATGATTTGACGCTGGAGGTTTGAAACATCAACCACGTCATCATCGACAATACCTATTGTACCGATACCTGCTGCTGCTAGGTACAGAAGAACAGGACTACCAAGCCCACCAGCTCCTATAACAAGGACTCGAGCTGCGGCTAATTTCTCTTGACCTTCATAGCCAACATTCGGAAGAACGAGATGTCTGGCATGACGTTCCATATCGACCATGAACAGCCCATGAGTACGTCTGTCAAATAGACATCGTTGTTCAATGGACGTTCTCTTCGAGCCACTTCTCAGCGTCCATGGCTGCTTGACAACCCATACCTGCTGCTGTAATCGCTTGCTTGTATCGAGTATCGACAACATCGCCAGCAGCAAAGACTCCAGGTACATTTGTCATCGTATGTTCATGATGCACAATATAGCCTTCATCATCAGTAGCAACTTGACCACCAAGGAAGTCTGTTATTGGCGTGTGACCAATTGCAATGAAAGCACCAGTTACTGCAATGTCTTCGGTAGATCCATCTCTTGGATCTTCTAGAACTGCTCCTGTAAGTCCTTTTTCATCGCTGAGCCATTCCTTGACTTGTCTGAATGTTTTGATTTCGATCTTTGGATGATTTGCTGCTCGTTCATACATGATGGTTGATGCCCGAAACACATCTCTTCGGTGAACTAAGGTGACCTTTGAAGCAAATCGTGTAAGGAACGTTGCTTCCTCACATGCTGAATCGCCTCCACCAATGACCATAACTTCCTCGTCTCGGAAGAATGCACCATCACAAGTTGCACATGTGGAAATTCCTCGGCCTTTCTGTTCAGCTTCTCCAGGTGCGTCAAGCCAAATGGATTCTGCACCAGTAGAGACGATGATTGAATGTGTGAGGAATTCTTCTCCTTCAACAGTGACCTTGTACGGACGTGATGAGAGATCTACACTCCCTACGTTCTTATCCTGTACTTTGAGTCCAAATCGTTCAGCTTGCTCTCGAAGTTGCATCATCATCTCAGGACCTCCAATACCTTCAGGATAGCCGGGGAAGTTTTCGATATCGCTCGTAAGCATGAGTTGTCCACCGGACATATATCCAGCAAACATAAGAGGCTCAAGCATGGCTCTTGCAGCGTACAATCCAGCAGTATATCCAGCAGGGCCGGAACCGATTATGATGAGGTTGTTGACTTCAGACATCTGACTCACTTCCCGACCAACACCCCGACAGACTTGAACATTATCCATACAAACTCTGGAATTTTCCTTGACCCGTTTGAGAAAAGCATTCCACCAGTTCTATCTATCATCGAAGATTGATAAACGAGAGCTTTGTGCTCAGGCCATGGACGTCGTATCACACTGGTTTATGGGTTCAGGAGCAACCCATGGAAGGACCAAGTTTTGGGTTGCTGGAGCAATGGGTGTTCTTCCAGATCT
>QQSG01000086.1:4090-12065 GCA_003602665.1 Candidatus Poseidoniales archaeon | reverse complement strand
GATCGTCCTGAAATTGATGAAAATACAGTTACCGCTGACTTGGGTTGGTATGCATGGGAAGCATATCAAGTTACACATAGCTTGGTTTGGATGACAATTGGATTCCTGTTCACTTGGATCTTTTTTGAGAAGCGAGGCGTATCTCGTCGTTTGTTTACAAGCGATTCACTGTCTGCCAGAGATGCTGCTATGTGGATGTGGTTGCCTTGGCTTATTCACATCATTAATGACATTCCAACACATACTGCAGCGTTCTTCCCAACACCATTCCTTGCACCATTTAGTGATATTCACTTTGATGGCTTACGATGGAGCACGCCATGGGTCTGGTTTACCAATCTTGCAATCATCATCGTAATTTGGAGTTCGATTTTCTACAAGAAAAAGCGAATGAATGCATCATAGGAACGGCATCAAAGCATCAACTGCAGCCGTAGCATGAGGTCCAAGCCGCGGCTTGATGTGCTCAGGTTGAGCGCCTGGCCCGATGATTCCCAAACCAATTGGTTTGTCATGAACGAGTTGTAGTTCGAGAATGGTTTTCACAACTGCTTGTCCCATTGCAAGACCATGATCTGTTTCTCCTTTTTCGATAATTCCTAAGCAAAACGCACCTGCGACTTCTTCATCTGAGAGCACTCGATCAAGGGCAAGTGGTATTTCCATGCAACCTTGAACACGAATCACATCAGAGATGGTTAAATCCAGATCTTCGGCTTGCGAGGTCGCAATTGTAAGCATTCGTTCAATTTCTTCTGAGTGGTACATGGCGCACACTGCAACAATATTTGTCATACTTAATTCTCCTTTAGTAGTCGTTCAACAGTCTCCACAATCATCATGGTTGTTGAATCGATTTCGATGTTCACAGCATCTCCTGCTTGTTTCGAGCCAAGTGTCGTCAAGCGGAGTGTTTCAGGAATTATGTGAAGGTCAAACTCATTTTCAATGACCTCGCCAAGTGTTAACGAGATCCCATCAATACCGATGTATCCTTTTGTTTGAATGTATTTCTGGATAGAGGGTGGGGCTTTGATTTTCAATCGAGCCCCTTCACCAACACTCTCTGAATGTGTAAGCAATCCGCGCCCGATGATATGGCCTGAAAGAAGGTGTCCTCCAACCTCATCTCCATATCGAAGAGAACGTTCGATATTGACTACATCATCGACAACTCGTTCTCCTAGAGTCGTTCGCTCCATTGTTTCAGGTATGATGTCAAATGTCACAAGTTTGCCTTTTATCGATGTCGCAGTTAAGCAAACACCATCTATTGCTACACTTGCTCCAATAGCTAGTTCTTGAGTATCTGGACAATCGATGCAAAACGTTGTAATTCCGTTTCCTTCTTCGATGGATTTGATTGTCCCTAATCCTTGAACAATTCCAGTAAACATCAGAGTTCACCGCCCTTAGCACGAGAAAGAATACGAGCAATAATTTTCCTTGTTCCGTCAAGGTCATCGCTTAACCCTTCCACACGTACCACTTCTATAGAATTAAACCCACGTTCTTGTAAAGCGCTTTTTATTCTGTCTTCAGCATGTTCCTGATCATAACCGAGAGCAATGACATTAGGTTCGACAAGTGGCAAGATATCGAAGATTGGTACATCTGGAGCGTTACCTATTCTCGCTTCATCAACCGGCTTTAATCCCTCAACCATTCTACGTCTGAGATCTTGATTTGTAACTGGTTCATGCTTTCGGATTCGCACGGTATCATCGTGTGCAACAACAACGGTAAGATGGTCGCCCAAAGCCTTTGCTTGCTCGAGATAATGGAGATGCCCAGCATGGAGAAGGTCAAATACGCCAACTGCCATGACCTTTCGCATTGTCATCCCTCAGGTTAAAGCAGANGCATCTGGTTTTTGAGATTGCTCATGAAATGCAGCGATTACTTCAGCGCCTTCTAGGAATGGAATATTTCGTTCCTCAGCCCATGTACGGGCATCTGCGACGGATAGAGCACCATCACCATCTGGTTGCAACATTTCTGCCCCAATAACGACTGGTACAAGATTTGCAAGACGGGCGAGTCCAACTGCGAGTTCTGTATGTCCTTGACGGGTGTCTAATCCTCCAGATGATTCCCTACAGACCGGGATGTGGCCTGGAGTTCTGAATTCGGCTCCCATTCGTTCTTGAGCTTCCGTTTCGCTCAGATTCTCTTCAAGAACAGTTTTACTCAACTCAGCAAATCGTCGTGTGGTTAGAGCACGGTCATGATCTGTAATCCCGGTATACGTTTCACGATGGTTCAGTGAAAGAGTAAAAGCTGACCTTGAATCATACCGAAGATCGTTGGTCTTCAAGACAGAGAGAATAGGATATTGATTCATCAGTGCGTCATGTGTATGTAAGTCTTGGAGGAATGGTAAGCCGAAAACTTCACCCACATCATGCCCTACAGCAAGGAACAGAAGTCCACCGCAATCCTTGCGTAACTGTCGCATTGTACTCGGCTCAGCATAGAGTGCAGGGAAAAGTAAGTCCGTTTCTCCTTCGCGTTTATCTGAATCGAAGAGACAAACGGGTTTCCCGTCACGAAACGCTTGGAGTGCAGCCTCAATGTTATCGGACATATTGGGCGGTTTCATTTCACCTTCATGAACCGTCGTATTGAAGAGTATATACATAAATCCGGCAAACGGATGACGGAAAGGGGTTAATGCAGGGAACTGTTTGGCTTGGATTCGCGGGGTGGAATGATGGGAGTAAAACTGGGACCTGCTGGCGTACCTTTGTCATGCAAAGGACGTACAATTGTTGAAGGAATGGACGACATCATAGCACTTGGTCTTGAGACCATGGAAGCACAAACAGTTCGACTCATTCAACCTCAACATTTCGAACAATATTGGCAAGCAGGAGTTCTTGCAAACAAAGCTGACTTCGAAATGAACATTCATGGTCCATACTATGCTGAACTCCTCGGAGATCGTGTTGCACGCGGACGCTCTCTTGCCAAGATTGAGTCTACTCTCCAAGCCGCTCGAACAATCAATGCTCGTCACATCACCCTACATACTGGGCACTACGGAGATTTTGGAAGAGGTACTGCTGCCAATGAACAGGTTGCAAACATCTTCTCGAGCGTTGTACAACGAGTTCATGACATCTGGCATGATGATGAAGACGAATTCCCTGTATTCCCGTGGATTAAAGATGGCACTCCGTCCAAGATTGGTGTGGAAACATCAGGACGGCAAGAATTGTGGGGAAGTCTGGAAGAAGTTCTGGAAGTGGTCAACCACGTCGAAGGAACAATTCCTGTCCTTAACATCGCACATATTCACGCTCGGGGCCATGGTCGAATGAAGACATCAGAAGATTACGGTGAATTGTTTGATATGGTTCGTGAATCCATCGGTACAAAGGAATTCTATTGCCACTTTTCTGGAGTCGAACATCGAACTGGAAATGCAATGCACTACACCCAAATCAAGAAATCAGATCTCAACTTTGAACCACTCGCAGAATTCATTGTTGAAGATGGAGGATGGTTGGACATCACCCTCATCTCTGATTCGCCACTTCTTGAACACGATGCCATGTACATGCTACAAAACATCGACAAGGCAAAGCACAGGCAACTGGAACGAAAAGCACGAGAAGATCGACGAAGGGCACTTGCTGCTCAAACTGGAACCTCTGTTGAAGATATTCAGCGTAAGGAAGAGGAAATGGCGCAACTTCGTCAAGGTGGTCCATCAGAACCAGTTGCATCAGAACCAGTTGTTGAACCTGTAAAGGAAGAGAAAAAGTCAGAAAAGAAGGCTACTAAGGCTACATCAAAGAAAAATGATGCAAAAGCAGAAGATTTCTCTTTTGAAGAAGACGATGATGATGATTTATTCTGATTCGGTGACATCCTTACCCTAAGGAAACCAATTCTTCGACATCATATCGTAGGCAATGCACATAAGTGCAAGGATAACGACGATTAAACTCATGGCACATATCGCAGTTTTAGGATTGGGTAATTGGGGAACAGCAATTGCAAGGCTTTGGCTACTTGAAGGTCATAATGTGAAAGGCTGGACAATCGAACAAGAAGTCTATGAATCCATTATGATGGATGGTGTCAATCGAAAATATCTACCTGACCAGTCAGTCGAAGGTTTAGATGTCACTATGCACCTCGAAGAAGCAATGGAAGGGGTTGAAATTGTTGTCCTTGCAATCCCATCTTCTGTTATTCTCAACGTTGTTACTGACGTCATACCACATCTAAGACCTGGACATGTTCTTCTCGACTTAGCAAAAGGACTTGCCCCAGGCAAGCGACTCATCTCTGAAGCAATACATGAATCTCTTCGTGAAGCCGGTTGTTCAAACCCTCTTGCAGTGCTCACCGGACCGACGATTGCTCCAGAAGCTGCAAGTGGTGTCATGACTACGGCCCTTGTAGCGTCAGAAGATGTTTCAGTTGCAAAACGATTAGCAGAAACGCTCTCTACTCCAACACTTCTTCTTCATGCTGCATCAGATCCAGAAGGTGCAGAACTTTGGGGGGCGTTCAAGAATGTCGTCGCACTTGCTTGTGGACTTGTTGATGGTTTGAAGACAATCGGCACACTTGGTGGTGACAATCTCAAAGCTGCTATCTTTAGTGCTGGATTCAAAGAAGGATGCATCCTTCTCCCACTCCTGGGGGCAAAGGCAGAAGTTGCATTTGGACCCGCTGGTCTTGGAGACATGTATGTGACATCGACATCTCCATTTGGCAGAAACAGGTCTATGGGTGAAAAACTTGGAACAGGATTATCCCTCGAAGAAGCGCTTGAAGAAATGACAATGGTTGCTGAAGGCGTTCGTGCTGCTCGTATGTTCAGAGATAGAGCGATTGATCAATCAATAAGTATTCCATTCACAAAAGCACTCAATACTCTGCTTGACGGTGATATCGACGCAGAAGAGTGCTGTCGTAGAATGGTTCTCTTAGGCTAAGGCCGATTTCCTCATATGTTGGAAGTTTATGCTCTGTACATGGCAGATGACCAGACCAACGATTTGGATGAATTCGAAGCGGGCCTCTTGACATGGTTGGTTGAATCTGACTTTCATATCGAACCATGGTCCACATCGAAGGCTGCTAAAGCATTCAAGGTTGAGGAAGACATCATTTACGAGGCTGTAGCCTCTCTTTCCCGCAAAGTTCCTAACCGAATTCAAATCTTTTACAAGAATGGTGCACTACACATCGCTGCGGACTGAATCACTCAATATCGCTTGAAGCTCCTCGCTTCTTCCACAATTTGATCATACCTTTCAGCCATGTTGGACGGCGGACATCTCCTTCGTCAGTAACGAAAGAGCGAATCATGAGAGAGAGTAAGTCGATGATGACGACAACAAGGAAGATGATGATCAAGAGAGCAAGAACCTTGTCATACTGTAAGAATTTCAAATACGTCGTGATGTAATATCCAATTCCGCCTGCACCTACAATTCCGATGACTGTTCCATGTCGAACATTGTATTCAAACATAAACATTAACTGACTTAAGAGATGGTTTCCAGTTTCTGGGATCACGACTGAAAGTACAGTACTTGGATGCGAAAGCCCCATCGCACGACTTACTTCCAAACAATCACTAGGCATACCTTCGAAGGCCTCATACTGTAGCTTTCCAAGGTATCCCACTGTGTAAAAGGTCATTGCAAGAACACCTGCTAATGGACCAAATCCAATGATAATAACAAAGAGAATCGCCCAAATAAGAGACGGTAGACTTCGTGTTGCTGCTAGGATGAATCTGAAAGGAAGCGCTACATAGAGTGGGACAAGATTTCTTGCGGCGAGGGATGAAAGACAGAGAGCTCCAATGAAACCCAGCATCGTAGAAACAAAGGCAATTTTGATTGTCTCCATCATTCCAAGATAGCCAACTGAACAGAATAATTCGATATCATTCTCACAAACAGGATAAGATTGTGCCTCTAAAACTGACCAATTTGGAGGCCACATGCTTTCTTCAACAAAGATGACGAGATTCTCCATTCCTCCCTCAAGTCTTCCCCAATCATCTACAAGATCATTGAGGACAATCCATGCAAGAAAGAGCAAAGAAAGGACTGCAATAATCCAGCCACCTCTCATTCTTCTTCCTCCACATATTGCTCCAGCCAGCTTGCCTCATCCATATCCATCCATTCTTCTAATGTGAAATCATGCAACTGATTGTCTTTGATTACCCAAATTCGCGTAGCAAATAGTCGAACGTTCTCTTCGTGATGTTCCACCATGATGATGGAGGTTCCATCTTCGAGTAATTGTTGCACTGCTTCGATAACAATCTCGACGTTTTGATGATCAAGTTCGCTGAGAAACTCATCAGCAAGAAGAAGTTGTGGCCGTTGCGCAAGTGCTCGAGCAGTAGCTACGCGTCGAAGTTGCCCGCCTGAAAGTCGGCGTACAGGCTCCTTCAATTTGTCTTCAATACCAAGTGCTTTAACCGCTTCATCAACCCGATTTCTGCGTTCCTCAAACATGGTTTTTGAAAAAGAAATACTTGCCTTTGCTCCAAGAGAAACATTGTGCCGTACACTTGCATGTCGAACCAAACCGAGTCGTTGAGGAATGTAACCCAATCCACCTTTCTTCTTGGTGTGGAGTATTACTTCCCCCTTAAGTGGTTCAACAAGTCCTGCAATTGTTCGGATCAGTGTCGTCTTACCTATTCCGGAAGGGCCGAGCACAGCGATGATTTCACCAGGGAGGACTCGGGCAATGACGTTATTGACTAATGCGTCGTTGTAACCAATGTCTAGGTTTTTCAACTCTAGAACTGGTTGTTGTATTGACATTCAACTCCCCCCTATGCTGTAGCCGAATGCATCTCCTTATTCAATAACGTGGAATTTAATCAATTATACAATCAAGCCTCAATATCGTATTTTGTATCGAAGTATGTTGAGATACCTGGAATGGACCCGATGAGGTCGCCATAGACTCCCATGTGCTCTTGTGTGTTTGCTTCTACAAGTCCACCTGTATTGAGGATGTTAGCGAGGATTTGATCGCCACATTCGCCTTTCGACTGATTTGAATCCACAACATGAGTGCTGAAATCATAGCACCCTGTGAATGTCTGACCATTCATTGGGTAATCTTCAACGTACATTTCACTGTTCAGAGAAAGAAGAGCGTTTAGGATCGCAGTCCGTGTCTGAACATCGAGTTTGTCAGGATTGTACATAACTGGATGAGATGGAGCTGAACCGTATGAAGGAAGCAGTATGTATTCTTCTTCAGCAAGACACCAGTCTTCGTTATCGGAAGCGTTGTCGTTTCCACAATAACTCGAGATTGTTGAATCTTTAACGAATGCTACATCTCCGACTCCCTCTGACAAACAGCGAACTGCTCCTGAGTAAGAGGAATAAGGTGTTCCTGAATCTGGAATGCTTGCATCGTCGTTGAAGTAAGAGTATATGGTCGATCTTAACGATTCAATATCATCTTGTGAACCAACAACTGGAGCATATCCCTCTGAGATAAGGAAGCCCATAGGAAGAAGCATTCCAGCAGACTTCAACCATCCTGTATGACAAGAAGTCTTTCCTTCAAGCATTGCAAATGGATCGGTTGAATCGTCTCCATCGAGGTAAGCATTTGCGATATCGCTTCCATTTCGAACAACAGCATGTGCATCGTAATATGTTCGGCCGTCAGATTTGGTATCTGCTGCCATTGCAGCAAGACCGTACTCTTGCCAACCCATCCATGCGGATCCACCGTCCATGAATGCAATATCTGCGTTTCCAAAGCGAAGTGCTTCAATGATTGAACCCTCGGAAGTTACAGGGTACAGTGTAACTGTAACGCCTGTTTGTTCTGCAACATAGTCTGCGAGAAGTTGAGGATTCATGTCAACATCTGTGTAATCATCCTTGATTTCGAATGCAATACGAATATTGGAAACAGTTGGGCTAACTGTGTCTGTTATGCTGTATTTATCGCCAAA
>QQSG01000086.1:1760-3969 GCA_003602665.1 Candidatus Poseidoniales archaeon | reverse complement strand
GTTGAATCTTTCATTGCAACCAATGCATCTTGAATCAAGGTCACTTTTTCGCTGTCAAGAAGTTCTGGGTTGTACATGACTGGGTGAGATGGCGCTGAACCATAAGATGGAAGCAGAACATACTCTTCTTCGTCGAGACACCAATCTTCGTTTTCCTGTGCATCTGTATTTTCACAGTAGGATGCAACTGTTGAGTCCTTGACAAAGGCAACATCTCCGGCACCTTCAGAAAGGCAGCGTAGCGCTCCAGAGTAGGAGTAGTAAGGTGTTCCTGAATCAGGGATACTCGAATCTTCGCTGAAGAAGTTTAGAATTGTTGAGCGCACCGATTCGATGTCGTCTGAATCACCAATGACATTTGCATATCCATTGCCGATAAGATGCCCCATAGGTAGAAGCATTCCAGCAGACTTTAGCCAGCCGGTGTGACATGACGTCTTCCCAGCAAGCAGTGAGAAAGGATCTGTTGAATCATCGCTATCAAGGCTTGCAATAGCCATTTCAGAATCCTTCAGGACAACTGCGTGAGCGTCATAGTATGTACGCCCATCTGATTTTTGGTCCGCAGCTAGTGCGTCAAGACCGTATTGTTGCCATCCAATCCAGGCGGCAGCCCCGTCCATGAATGCAATATCAGCGTTTCCGAATCGTAGTGCTTGAAGAGTCGCCCCTTCAGAATCGATTGGATACAATTCGACATTCATGTCGAGAGTATCTGCCAAGTAGTCAGCAAATCGTTGTGGGTTTTCGTCAACATTTGTGTAATCATCTTTCAAGTTGAAAGCGATAGTCAATGTTTCTTTTTCATCTGTATCATCGTTGCCGATACAACCGGCAACAGAGGCAATCATAATCAAAAAGGCTAGCAGTAGTGGTTTTTTTATGTTGGTTTGCATGTAGAGGCTCTCCGTTTTCGGCCCCCCTAAAAATAGAATATACATAAAGTTTCGTATACCCTAAACTTCCGCCTCAAGCCAAGTCGAAACAAGTGTTTCTGCGAAAGGATCTGATGATAATGCATCATGGAAAAAAGGACGAACAATGACAACCAAATCCAACACTCCGCCCCATCCAGCCTCTCCAACAATGACGACCTCTCCAATTTTTGTTCCGTCCGAATTTGTACCTGATGTTGCGAGACAGTCATACACCCAGACGTTCATCTTGACATCTCCTGAGGAGGGACGGAATGTATGTTCTTGAGCATCACCTCTCTGCTCAAGTTTGAATTCATCACTGTCGATTCGAATGAATGTGACTCGCTCGTCTACGATATCAATGGCTTGTCGCATCCGTTCGTTTTCAAGACCGAAAAATGAGGAGATTGCTACAGAAGACTCTACTTGACTGAACGTACTAAATTGATGAGGTGTGCGAATACGTAGACTTTGAACAACTTCAAAATTTGAAGGGTCTAAATCGTCAACTAGAATCCAAGTAAATTGTTCGCTAGCAGGCCATGCTGGAGCATATGGATTCTCCTTTGCAAATGGTTCTCCCCATTCCTCTGGCGAACGTGGTTCATCGCAGGGCATCAATCCTGATAATCCAAGCATTAAGAATACGATGAATACTGCAATAAATCGTTCATTTCGATATTCTTTCCAATCAATTCGCCCGGCTGGACTTACTACGGAAAGTATGAAGATAATCGGCACAAGGACAAACAGACCATATGGGACCAGCCACAAAGAAGTAACACCTATGATGGCAAAATAGGAGGTCTTCGAACCGAGAAATTGATCGAAGGTTTCTGCATCCTCTCCTTTCCTCCATCTATGAAGTCCGTAACTAAGTGGTACAGACAGAAAAATGAGGAAGAAGCCAGCAATGCTTGAAGCTAATCCCATAAACAGAGATTTACACTCTCCATCATATGTATTTGGGAACATCAATGGAAAAACAAAGCATTTGAGTGAGGTGACGAGAGAGCCGTATCATGGCAGACAGGGACGTGATGAAATTTTCATCCGTAAAGTTTCGTCATAAAGTACCGGCTCCAAAATGGTTTAACCCTTTCAAAAAGGCACACGGCGCAGGAATTGCTGAAATCGATCTCACCTTACAACGTGGCCAAATCGTTGGTCTTGTAGGCACAAATGGTGCGGGGAAAACCACTCTTCTTCGAATGATGAGTGGAGTCTTGCCTATTGAATCAGGAAATGTAACTGCCAATGGAACGATTCTATCTAGCCTAGAATTGCGAGGA
>QQSG01000086.1:0-1679 GCA_003602665.1 Candidatus Poseidoniales archaeon | reverse complement strand
CGGGGTTGTTCGAAAGAATCTGCTATGGAAATTCTTACTGTCATTGGATTAAAGAACAGAGCATCATCAGCACTGGATTCACTCAGTCAAGGAATGAGACAACGCCTTTCTCTTGGCATTGCTTTGCTTGGAACACCAGATGTTCTCGTTCTCGATGAACCCTTCAATGGAATGGATCCAGTTGCAATTGATGCATTCAAGCGTCTGCTCCAATCGCTCGCTCGAAAAGGAATTGCGATTGTTATATCAAGTCATCATTTATTTGAATTGGATCAACTCATTGACACGCTCGCTTTACTTCATCGTGGTCAGTTAGTGGCCCATGGAACAACGGATTCAATTCAAGAAAAATTAGGCTTTGAACAACTCACAGAAGTCTGCTTAGATTCAGAGTTACCAGAGAAGTTGATGGAAAATCTTGACATCTTAGAACATTCATCTACAACTTCGAAACACCACATGATACTTCAATCAGTTCCAAAAAATCTACTGAATGACATCGTAGAATTGGGAATAGGCGTCAATACTTGGAGAGAGATTCAACCATCACTCATCGAGTTGCTTTGTGCTGCAACCGGCCTTGACCGACAAAGCATAGGTATGGATGTTGAAAACAGCGCATGGCTACCTATGCGGAAATTGCAGGAGGAAGAGGAATGAGTCCTTCAGCCCGGATGTGGAAACTGGTCATGGGCGTCTTTCGCAGACGTGTCCTATCAACTCGAATGTTGATCATGTTGCCTATTTTGTTCCTGTTTATTCCTGGTATGGCGTGGGGATTCTCAGACCCAGACATCCAACTACCAGCTGATCAGATTCCTGAAACTGCAGCAGAAACGATGTTCTTAGCGAGTATTGGCATTGTGTTTGCAGGAACAATGGCAGCAGTTTTGTTGGCTCATGATGGTATTAGCAAAGACAGACAAAGCGGTGTTCTTGAACTACGACTATCTCAACCAATGCCTCGATGGAGACAATCAATGATTCTCGTGATTGGGAACTGGGCAAGTATCGCAGTTCCAGTAACAGTCCTGATGCTTATTTCGATGTGGCTCGTTGGTTATCGAAGCGACATGTGGATATCTGCTAGCGATTCTGTTGTCTTCGTTGTGGCTGCTTGGCTTGTACTTCTATGGTACACGGTCTTTGCTCTACTCGCATCAAGTCTGGCTAAAGAACAGGGGTCTGCAATTGCATTTTCGATTGGATTGTGGTTCCTTTTCACCTTGCTATGGGTATTGTTTACAACTCTCATTGCTGCTCTAAATGGCGTTGCTGTTGGTGAATCAAATGATGCGTCCTATTCTGTTTTCGAGGGTCGTCTCGATCTCCTTTCTCCAAATGGAGTCTACCACCATTTGCTTGAAACTCGATTGGATGATGTCAACAGAGGTGTTTCCCCGACTGGAGCCGTTTTAGCAGCATTGGCGTGGACTTTTTTCCCATTATTATGGTTTACAAGACGTATCAAACGCCTCGTACCATGATGGTCTTCAACCAAGACTTCATGAATAGAGTCGTACTCGTCATGTCATGATTCCCGTACTCGTGATGCTATTGCTTTCAATTCTCATGCCTTCAATAGAGACTTCAACATTGGAAAATGAGGACCAATTTCAACCTACATCTGGCCGACAAGGAAGCCTTGATGTAGATTGCAGTGGTTACACCTTTGAAGA
>QQSG01000085.1:2479-3600 GCA_003602665.1 Candidatus Poseidoniales archaeon | reverse complement strand
ATTGAAGGTAAAGGAAATGAATTTCCAATTGAATGTTCTGCCGTTATTGATGCTTCAGGGGTCTCGGGAGCGGCTTCAAAATTACTCGATATGGGTACAGAAGTAGAAGTCATTGCTGGCTTTCAATACGAACTCAATGATGTTCCAAATGATGGGTATCTTGATTTCTATCTCTGGCCGAAATATTCGCCGCATGGATATGTTTGGATGATTCCCAAGGAAGGAGAACGGGCGAATGTTGGACTTGTTACAACTGAAAAGAAAGGAGCAATTCGCTATCTTGACTCTTTCATTGAAGATACATATCTGAAAGGTAAACCGACAGTAAATCCTCCTTGGCGAAAAGATGGTATGAAAATCAAACCGTTTGGAGGTACAATCCCAATCTCAGGACCAAGAAGCACAACAACGGGAGATGGTTTGATCTTAGTGGGTGATGCTGCAGGTTTCACATCTCCTTTGTTCGAGGGGGGCTCTCACCTTGCACTATGGTCAGGACGGGAAGCAGCCCATGTTATTGCTAAGGCCATGGAAAAGGGCGATCTCTCTCATGCTCATCTAAAGCCATATGAATCGGCTTGGAAATCCACATTTCCTCCGTATCATAAAATTCTACGAGGAAAAGAAGCCCTCTACAATCTCTCTGATTCAGAGATGGAAGCGATGGCTAAGTGCCTTCCAGAAGAACTTGGTAACATGGGTCCGTTTCAGAAACTTGGAATTGGTCTGAAGATTCTTGTTCGTAAACCGACATTGCTCTTCAAGAGAATTATCTCTGTCTTACTCTCGTTTGGATACAGCCGTGCAAAACACTTCGGTTGGTGATGGTCTCACGCAAAGGGATAACAACAGCGCGACCGTGGAACATACATGTGGGGATGGACACTCGGACTCGCTGTCATCGCTTGCATTGTGATGATGGTTTGGCCAAAGTGGCGTGTTGAACACCCTCTTGCTTCAGTTGGCCTCCACTTAGCGGTCGCTGCTCCTTTCGTAGCACTCGCTTCCCGCTTCATCGTCAATGATACAGACATTCTCCATGTTGCCCTAAATGGTGGCGAAGATCTTCCACTCAAGTATCGTTTTGCGGCAACATGGGCAGCTCGAGAAGGTCCGTTGTT
>QQSG01000085.1:0-2449 GCA_003602665.1 Candidatus Poseidoniales archaeon | reverse complement strand
CTGGTGGTTTGCCCGTCCTCTCGCATCCGAACAGGAACATACACACAAACTCCGTCTCCGCCTCATGTATGGATTCACCCTGCTGCTTATTCTCATCTCAATGACGCTTAATCCGTTTGCTGAGAATCCATACAATCTGAGAGGTAGTGGGTTGAATGAACTGCTTCAAACTGATTTGATGGTTATTCACCCACCTCTTGTCTTCCTAGCCTATTCACTTTGTATCGCATTAGCAGCAACATCAGTTTCTATTCTTCAATATGGTGATGATGAGGACATCGACAAGAGAATGCTGCATCAAACACGCCCTGGTCTTTTGATAGCGACACTAGGGATTGGCCTCGGAGGCCTTTGGGCATACATGGTTCTTGACTGGGGCGGGTATTGGGCATGGGATCCTGTCGAAACAGGTTCTTTCCTACCTTGGCTTGCTCTGGTTCTCATGGGACATTTACGAACACGTCCTGGTAAGACCTCCACTTTGATGTGGACTGGACTTGGACTTGCAGCAGGGGCACTTGCCTTGTTCGCAACCCTTGTCACACGTGCAGGTGGTGTTTGGGCTGCTTCAGTCCATACATTCGTTGTTGCAGATGAGGGTACGCCTCCAACTGATGTGTTCAGTCGGATGTTGCTTCTAAAGGACAAAGCAGAAGGTGTCGAAATCGTCTCATATGTCCTTGTTATTCTTCTCTTATGTGGCGTATTCATTCGAGCCACACAAGGACAAACGAAGCGCCCTATCTCCTATCTTTTCTTCATACCTATTGTAGGAGCAGCCATCGCAGTCTTGTTTGATTATACTTCATATGAACACGTTCCAGCCTTGTTCTTTGTTGGAGTTGTTTTCTCACCAACATTGGTTGAATGGCCAAAGAAAAGCCTCGTTCCAGAAGAAGAGTTCTGGTCTTATCGGGGCTATCTGTCGCTTCCATGGCTGATCATTGTTCCGCTTACGGCCTACGTTTTGACTCAAGATCTACTCTTTACCCTCCTGAATGCTTTGATTTTTGCACCATTGTACACATCAGAGGATGCTCGAAAGGCATGGGGCTGGGGTGCAGCTGGAACAATGATGTGTCTTGCTGCAGCATGGTCTGGATTAGTCGATCTCTACATTGCAGCGATTTTACTCGGATTCTACATTTTGCCTTGGCTCGTTATGGGGGAAGAAGAGACAGAATCAGAAGACTGGCTTTCTCGTAAATTCATCCTCCGCCTTGCTTTGTGGGCTCCAGTGGTTTTGACAAGTTTGTATCTGATTCTCACCCTTGTCATCTTGATTTCAAGTATTGATGCGATTCAATTCGAAGCGCACGAATTGTATGGTGCACCGTTCATCATGGCCTTGGCGTTGGCAATGTTCGCATACACGTCTCGGCATCAATCGCCTCAGCGTATTGCTTCGATAGTAGCAGGGGTTGCTTTCGTATCTATTCTCTTAGCGACGTTCCTTCCTTCTGCATTAGGTGGTGATGCAAGTGAGCCGATTTCAGAATACCTTTCTCGTGGAACAATTGCATGGTTGGTCCTTCCCGCAGTTCTGGTTGCAGTAGTTCCGATGGGTGCAGAAGTCGTACGAAGAGTCCGAACATCAGGGGTCAAGAAAATAGCACCAGCAGCTCATCTGGTTCACTTCGGTCTCTTGCTTCTCTTAATCGGGCACGTGTTTACCACCGTACTTGTCGATCGTGGTGATGCATCCCATCGCATTACGTTAGTACGCGGAGAATACGTAGAAGTTGGAGACTATGAGTACATGTTCGAGAATATTGTTCTCGAAGATGAAGGTCTCGAAGTTGGAGATCGATATGTTGGTGCAGTCATAAGTGTCTACCAAGATGGTGAGAAGATAGGAACAGTTGAGCCAGGATTGATTGGATTTGACAGTTCTCCTAATCCTCCGCGTAGCGAGGTGGATACGCTGGTTCGCTCTCACGGAGACATTGTGTTCATTTTCGATGGCTCCCAATCTTCGAGCATGATGCAACAGGTTCAATCGGATGGCGAGGAATCGGTTCAACGGATGCGAGTCATCATCTATGACCTTCCAGCATCCCATTTAGTCTGGGCCGGATGGACCATTATGATGCTCGGAATGGCCTGGTTAACGGTGCTTGATGCACGCCAAACTCCTCACATTAAGGCTGAAGAAGAGTAGTATCTTCAGCCAATTGACTTATGAACGCCATCAGAGTCGGCGGAGCATTCAGGTGATGAACACATGGAAGAAGGCGACATTATTCACGTTGATTACGACCTCTACAATGGCGAAACAGGCGATTTGATCGAGACAACAAAAGAAGCAACTGCAAAGGAACATGAAGTACACGAAGAAAACCGCACATACCAACCAATGGTTTGTGTAGTTGGCTCCGGATGACTCATTCCTGGATTTGAAGAAGCTCTCCTCAATGCGAAGGCTAACAAGGACGTTGAACTTGAACTT
>QQSG01000084.1 GCA_003602665.1 Candidatus Poseidoniales archaeon | reverse complement strand
TCGATCACTGTAAATATTGATCCTGATATTAACCACGCCACAATTGACGATGTCTACGGGAAAGCGACCCCTGAAACGTGGACTCGATTTATTCATTTAGCATCGGAATGTTGGTCTGAAGGTTCAGAATACAAAGAAGTGAATCAATTTACGAGAGAAACCAAAGCAAAGACACGATTGCAACTGATTGATGAAATTGTACAGCAGAGGAGTAATGACTGGCTGAAAATTAATCCAAAAGCAAAGAAGGTCCGAAAGAACGTTTTAGAGAAAATAAAAACTGAGGCCAAAGAGATGGTTGTGGAATTTATATGTGCTCTATTTTCAAAAGATGCAGAAGATGTTAGTGCGGAAATTACTGAATCCATGAAAGAAGACTAATGCTTATCAAATACCTTCGTAGTAGATAAACTCGGTTAACTTGATCATTGGAGTCGTAATAGCCCTATTATGGGAAAAAGACCGAAGTGTTGGAAAACATTGTCTTCTTTCGAGATTTCAACCTCAAAAACGTTGCTTGGATTGGATAAAAACAAAACACATACGTTCAAATTGATGGAAGACATGACTTCTGAATACATTGATTATTTTGGATTAACACCTGATAAACTCGAAGAAGAAATCACTCTGCTCATTGGCGGAAAACCTGCACCTGCTCGTATCCGCTGGTCACGTGGAAATCGCTCAAATCCGCATTTCTTGGAAAAGGAAGCACTACCGAAGCGAGATGTTCTATTCTTCCATTGGACTGGAAAAGCCTATGAAAAAACACAATTGATGATGCGCAATCTGTTCTATGAAGACATCAATTTCATGAGCATCAATGGTTCTCTACCGGATCGTAGAATACAGTTTCACCACCTTGAGAGCAATGTATTTCTGGTAAGAATTGTCCAGTGATTTTATCTCCCCATGGTTTTAGTACTCTCGCACATTGGCTGAGGTATGACCGAAGATGAGTTTGAATTTCATGAAGACGATGAGGAAATCTCAGAGGAAGAGCTTACTGAAGAAGCATTCGAAGACGCTGCTGAAGAAGAAGTAGTTGAAGAGGATGAAGAACTAACCGAAGAGAATGAGATACCAACCGAAGAAGGATTCACAGACGACAATTGGGGCGATGATAGCGATTGGGGATTTGCTGCCGGCAAGATGTTTGTCAAAGCCATACGAAGTAGCGGATACAAAAATGCAGCAATGGCACTTGGAGAACTGATCGACAACTCTCTGCAAGCCGGTGCAGACAATGTGGAAGTTCTAGTTTCCGAACGTAATGTCAAATCAGGCTCTCGATTCATGTGGAATGCGTATGAGATCGGCGTATTGGATGACGGGTTTGGAATGGATCCTGTATTGCTTCGAAAATCTCTTCGACTTGGAGACGGAAGTAGTTTCGGTAAAGAAGGAGGCATGGGAAAATTCGGAGTTGGACTACCACAGGCATCGGTTTCTCAGGCACAACGAGTTGATGTCTGGAGTTGGCAATCTGGAATCGAAAGTGCTCTTCACACATACATCGACTTGAGTGATCCTGCTTGGGTTGCGAGCATGACAGTACCGAAACCTGACAATGAACCAATACCCCGCAAATGGCTCAAGCACAGCGACATCGATGTTGGGGAGACTGGAACCCTCGTTGTTTGGTCAAAAGTTGATCGTCTTGCATGGAAGAAAGCCAAGTCCATCTACGACCACTCAAACCACCTCATTGGACGAATGTACCGACATTGGCTTGCAGAAGACAAGGATGTCAAACATCAGGACTGGCCTAGTGCGTCAATCCGATTGATTTCATTCGAAGACGATGGCGAGATTCGGTCGAAGTGGGAATACACCGCCAACGATCCAATGTACCTGATGAGCAAAACATCAGCACCGAACACTATACCTGGCCGTACAATGAAATTTGAACCGTATGGTGTTCCAATCGTCAAGACCTACGATGTTCATCATGAGGATGGAACAACCACGCGAGAATCTGTAACCATTCGCTTTTCACTGTCTCCTAAGACACTCCGTGAGCCATACAATGGTACAGATGCTGGAAAACTCGATTATGGAAAACACGCAAAAGACAACATTGGTGTTTCTATTGTTCGAGCCGGTAGAGAACTCGAGCTTAGTCAAGGTTTCAACATCTCAAAAGATCCTCGTAATCGTTGGTGGGGAGCAGAGATCGAGTTCGAGCGCGGCATGGATGACATTTTTGGAGTGACGAACAACAAGCAGCACGCTGAAAATCTCTCGGATGCCTCTGAAACAGAATGGTCCGACGAATCTGAAGGCGAGACAGAACAAGAGACAAGAATTCGAATCAAGGAAGAAGACTTTGCATTGTTCGTTTGCATGGACGTTGCGTTCGAGGTTCGTAAGAACATTGCAACAATCATGCGTATGATCGCCACTGATAAAACCTCGAGTAAGTCTGGGAAATCCAAGCGCTCTCGACACGCAGACTCACCTGAACGAAAAGGAACTATGGCAACAAAGAAGCGAAAGGAAGATACTGGAATCGAAGGTGAGTCCGATCCAGAGGAAACCCTCGACACGGACGAGAAGAAAGCGAAACTCAAGCAATTCCTCGAGGACATGGGTGTTGATGATGATGATGTCCGAGTTGTAACTGGAGATATCGTTGATGAAGGGTTGAAGTATTCCATAACTGATTCCCCAATGAAACACAATCCTGCATTCTTTGCAGTCGATTCAGAAGCAGGAGCTGTCATTATCACTCTAAACAGAGCGCATGCAGCATATGAGAAACTGTTCTCAACCCTTAGCACTGGCGATCTTGACAAAATGACAAGTCAGGAATTGCATCAAATGATCCTCCGTGCAAACTCTGCATTGCAATTGATGTTGATTGGTTGGGCCCGATTGGAAGATGAGGCTGTGGGCAATCGTGCGAACGCTTTCAGAGATGCTCGAAACGATTGGGGCACAATTACCCGTGATTTCTTGACGTTCGGCGAAGACGACTCTTGAAGATCGGCATGCCCATTGATTGGTCCTCATTTTTTCAACAGATGAGGGGAACACTGAGTTCCAGTGAAGAACAACGAGTTGTGATCATCTCACCCTACATCTCAACAAGCATCGCTAAACGACTGCTTTCTGAAACAGAAGGAGATATTACAATACTCACCAATTGGTCCGAACTTAATCTCCTTCAGGGAGTATCAAGTTTAGATCTGTATGAGTTCTGCCAAGAGAGAGGATTTGAGTTGAGGATCCTATCATCACTTCATGCAAAGTTGTATCTCATTGGTCCAAAACTCTGGATTGGTAGCGCTAATTTAACAGCCAAGGGCATGCAATTAGCGATGAACTCCAACGACGAAAGTATGAATTTGATAGAGAACCCATCTATTGAGTCAATGGCTTCCATCGATTCTCTGATTAATGAATCCATTCTTGTAGATGAACAAGTCTATGCCCAGTTCAAATCTTGGCTTGATGACCAGGAACCTTACACGCCACCCTCAATTCAGCCGCTTGAATTGATCATTGATGACACCTTCTCGACCGGCAACCTGCCTCAGGTTTTCTCACCTTACGAACTTCATGAAATCCTCTCAAATCAAGCCGATTTTAGTTCTGATTTGATTCAAGATGCATCCCATGATCTTGCTTTACTTCGAGTGGACTTCACTGATGATTTACAAG
>QQSG01000083.1:1984-3447 GCA_003602665.1 Candidatus Poseidoniales archaeon | reverse complement strand
CCGTCTCCATCATCATCGCTGTGTTGTGTAACATCTCCAGGGAAAGCATCGTTGAGGTCTGACCAACCATCTGAATCCGTATCAAGACATCCAAATCGATCTTCTGTGGATGTTCCAGCATCAGTCAAGCATTCATCGCCTTGGAATCCATTGATTGAATCGCCAAAGCCGTCACCATCTGTGTCGGAGTGTTGTGTAACTTCATTCGGGAAAGCATCGTTGAGATCAGACCATCCATCTGTATCAGTATCAGGACAACCGAACCTATCCTGTGTTGAGTCTCCAACAACATCGCTGCATCCATCGCCTTGGAATCCGTCCGCATTATCCCCGTAGCCATCCTCATCCGAGTCAAGCCATTGTGTTGATTCGGTTGGGAAAACATCAGTAGCGTCACTATAGCCATCCAAGTCGTAATCCTCACAACCAAGTTCCAAACCAAGCGAGCTGGTTCCAGAATTCCTTGGGCAGGTATCGATATCATCTGTGAATCCATCGTTATCATCATCAAGGTCTTCTGTTGCGTCTTCACAACCGTCTCTGTCAGCGTCGTTTCCAATATTTGAAAAGAAGGAGAGAGAACTTGTTGGACAAAGGTCAACACTTGCTGTTGATGGAGTACAAGCCCAAACATTATCCGATTCTGTGCCGTCACAAATGCGGTCGTTATCATCGTCGAGATCTTCTGTTGCGTCTTGACATCCATCCGAATCATAATCTGTTGAGGAAGTAGACTGCCATGAGAGCGCACCAATTGAACACAAGTCAGAGGAGTCGATGATACCGTCATTGTCGTCATCTATATCCTCGGTCGAATCGTTACATCCGTCACCGTCGTGGTCAGTTAGTGCCGTAGAGGTCCAATCCAGATATCCTTGAGCACATTGGTCATCAGAATCTAAAACCGTATCATTATCATCATCATAATCACAAACATCTCCGAGAGTGTCGTTATCGAAATTGGCTTGCAGTGGATTTGCAATGTAAGGGCAATTATCAACTCCGTCGCCGATTCCGTCGCCATCTTCATCCATGTATGGATCGATTCGTAGAACCTTATCTTGGCCATTGTCAACATAGTAAAGATGACCATTTGGCCCGACTTCTAATCCCATGATTGATGTGGCTGAAGTCTGAATCTTATCGAGTTGAGCACCACTTTTACCATCCGTTGCTAAATCGTAAGCTACAATCTTGCCATTTCCATTTTCAGAGACAAACAGTTGGCCATCGTCAAGAGCAATGCCGGACGGTCTGTTGAGACCAGATGCGAGTACACCCCACTCTATTCCTGCTACTCGCGTGTACTCAGCGAGCGGTTCAAGTCGAGAAGGATCGTTCATGAGATCTGTCGTTGTGTATGTAGAATCATCTGTATTAACCCACAATACGCGGTTTGCACCAGCATCTGAGATGTAGAGAATGCCCGTGGTTTGATCCAGAACCATATGACCTGGAGTACC
>QQSG01000083.1:0-1521 GCA_003602665.1 Candidatus Poseidoniales archaeon | reverse complement strand
GTAATGCTGTCGGATGCACGATTGGCAATCCAGAGTTCATTTGCTCTTCCAGGATGGAATTCCAAGTCTCTTGGGTCGGAGAGGTAATCTGATGAGTCTGCGATAACGACTTCATTGAATCCAACACCAAACTTCTCAACAAATTCAGTCTCTTTAGATTCTGAAGCATAGGAAGGAACTGCAAATAACAGAATAAGGAGCATAAAAATAACAATCTGTTTCCTCATCATACCTAGACCAGAAAACTCCCACATATGATATGTTGCTACACTTGCCCAATCGTAATTGGGGTTGTAATCGCAAAAAAACGCCTTACTTATCTCGCCAATGTCGTTTCTGAATTGAGCGTTGGAATATATCTTCATAGGATTCTGCATTTCCTTCGAACGTAAAGGATTCTAGAACTCGTTTACGGCCTGCTTTTGCCTTTTTGATACGCTTGACTGAGCCGTTTAATTCATCACAAACGGCCTTTGCTAAGCCTGAATGATCGCCACGATCGAATAATCCGCCAACTGTTTCATCGACCATTTCAGTCAATGGAGGTTGGTCGACAGTTACGACAGGTGTACCAGAAGCGAGTGCTTCAAGAGGAATCAAACCTTGACCTTCGTAGTACGATGGGTATACAACCAGATCGGCTGAGCGATAATGCTGAGCAAGTTCTTCAAATGGCATACCACTCTTGATGAATACAGCATGAGCAACCCCTAATTCTTCTGCAGTCTTAAGCAGTGCTTTCTTCATGTGACCTCTTCCAACAATCACCAATCGAGCATTTTCATGTTCCTTAAGAATCAATGGCATGGCTCGAAGCAGTGACATGTATCCCTTTCGAGCGACGAGACGACCAACTGCAAGCAGCATTGGAGTTTCTGTTTTGGGCCCGTAACTCAACGCTTCTTCATCAGCACAGTCGTAAGCTTTTCGAATGCGCTCATGGCTCAACTGTTCAGCTTCATCATCTTTGTCGGGAGGCCTGAATACCCGTGGATCGCATCCATAATGAATGACTTCAATATCAGCATCATCGGGTATCTTGTAAAACTCATGAAATTCTTCAAGTGTTGATCTTGAGATTGCAACACTGCATGTGGATTCCAAAACACCGTTTCGTTCGTAGCGTTTGTACCACCAACTCGTCAAACGGATGGCGAGATCATTAGGATTTCTCCAAGTTGCAGTTTCTCGATTCATTGCAGCTCGGCGAACACCCTCCTTTTCCCCGACCCACGAGCCATTCAGTGTGCTCACAACAGGAGCGATATTCTTCTCAATAGACTTGAATTGGGATTTGGACCAAGAAACAAGGGGAAGATGAGCGTTTACAACATCAATTGATCGACGACGGTTGAGTTTAATCAGGGCCTTGAGTGCATTTTTCCCAAATGACCGAGTAAATGCCATGGGCAATGGAGTCCAGCGAACTGGAATAACTTCAACGCCAGGTTGGGTCGGAGGCATCGATTTGTGCTTTCTTGTAATGACTGTAATCTTGTGTCCACGTTGAGCAAGATGACC
>QQSG01000082.1:2649-5203 GCA_003602665.1 Candidatus Poseidoniales archaeon | reverse complement strand
GTCACTGATGTGCATGTATGCGATCCTGTCTCTTGGGAGATTCTGGACACGCTTGATGAGGCTTGGATCCATCCAAAGGAATTCTTCATGACCAGTGAAGATCGTTTCGAGAGCGCTCTTGAGAGCATTGAAACAGAGATGGAATTACGTTTGACTGAGTTTGCAATGGCTGGACGTACACTTGAGCAACATCGACTTGAACAGCGTACAAAGTACGACCTTGAGATGCTTCGTGAGATTGGGCATTGTCAAGCCATTGAGAACTATTCGTTACACTTTGATGGCAGAGAACCTGGCGAACGACCGTATTGTTTACTCGATTTCTTTTCTGCATGCGCCCGTCAATTCCACGGAGACCCGAAGAAATTCCTCGTCATTATGGATGAATCTCACGTAACGCTACCCCAAGTTGGAGGAATGTATTTTGGTGACAAATCGAGGAAGGACAGTCTGATTGAGCACGGTTTCCGCTTACCAACAGCAGCAGACAATCGTCCACTCAAGATGCCTGAGTTCCAACACCTTGTTCCTCAGATGGTCTATGTCTCTGCTACACCGGGTGAACGTGAACTACGTCATTTGTGTGAAATTACTGGACAGAAGGTTCCACTTGGCCTTGAACACGTTGCCTCAGCAGGTGGTGCAAAACCAGCCCATGCGAAGGCGAAGAAGCATCCTGATTCAGAAACGATGTACGATTTACTTCTGAACATCCAAGGTATTGCAAAGATGGAATTACGACCAACTGGTCTGCTTGATCCGAACATCGAAGTTCGTCCAACTGAAGGACAAATCGCAGATCTTCTTTCAGAAATCAATCTTAGAATCGAACGTGGAGAGCGTACATTGGTTACTGTCTTAACCATTAAATTCGCAGAAGAGGTTGCAGAATACCTCAACCGTATGGGTGTTAAAGCCCACCATTTGCATTCTGAAATCGATACCATTGAGCGTACTGAGATTCTCAACGCTTTGCGTATTGGTCACATCGATGTTGTTGTTGGAATCAATCTCCTACGAGAAGGATTGGATATTCCAGAAGTCAGTCTTGTAGCCATCTTCGATGCTGATCGCCAAGGCTTCCTTCGAAATGAACGCTCCTTACTCCAAACCATTGGACGTGCAGCTCGAAACGAAAATGGTCGTGTTCTGTTGTATGCGAATGGAATGAGTCCCGCCATGGAAGCGAGTATTCGCCAAACACTTGAGAGAAGAGTGCGGCAGCATGCTTACAATGAGAAGCATGGAATTACCCCTACCACGATTATCAAAGCCTTACCGCAGATGGGCTCCGATTCTGATGATCTTATTGCAGGAACCTCGACAACATCTGATGGAAAACGTCGTTTAGTTGCTAAGAAGGGTGGTCGAAAAGATGGCGATTGGGCCTCAAAACTGAATTTAGGTGCTGGGGCTTGGGCTCATAGTGAAACAAAAACTCCAATTGAAAATTCAAAAATTCAATTGATTTATGATGAACCTGATGATGTCAAATCTTCCCTAACACCAGAGCAACGAATGGATCTACTCGCAGAATTAAAATCTGCAATGAAAGAGGCTGCAAAACAACTCGATTTCGAAGAAGCTGCACGTTTACGTGACCGAATTTACGAACTTGAACAGTCGATGTAATCAGTTGGCTAATCGAACTGCTGCTTGTTCAAGTGATTCGTCATCTGCTGCCAAAGAACGTATGTAGCGAGGTATTGTTTCGCTTGAACGGCTTAAGTCGAGGTGATCACCAACCCATTCAAGCGGTTCAGTAAGACTGTGTTCAGTTCCGAAGTCGAACGTTCTCCAGATTGAACACTCGCTTCCATCAAGGGACGTTGTTTGCAAATACCACTTCTGTTCTTCAATCGAGTCCTTGCAATGTATCTCTCCATCTCGTACAGTGACAACCCAACATCGTCCTACGCTGTACCCAATGTTGGCTGATTCAAGGAATTCAACCACATCATCACTCTCAGCGCCTGGTTGGAGCCAGATGAATGGAATTGTACGCCCTTCGAGCAGCCATGAACGTAGCTGAGCCATGACTCGCTCTGGGGAGAGGAAGAGAACGAACAATTCAGGCTCTTCATCAGTCCAAGGATGTGGTCGAATAGGCCGCCCTAAAAGCGTGTTTCCAGCATCCTTTGGATGGACGGGTACCATTCGGTATCCAAGATGGCCTGCATCGTGAAAGGACTGGTGCGCAGGCCTATCCTTGCGCAAGCCTGCTCCGATTATGTGGACAGAGCAAATATCTGCAAGCCAAGCATCGCCTTCTCCCATAATTCGAGGTCAAGGCTTTGGGTTTTCAAGGGATGTTTTTCCCGTGGTTGAAAACTGCGATTCAAAAGGCAACCCATCTTGTTTAGAACATGAACTACCTCATTATTGGCGGAAACAGCGACATCGCTAAAGACGTAACCACACGACTGCTCGACAATGGACACCACGTACATTGTCTTATTCGAAATACCGAACATGAAGAGGCGCTAACTTCCCGAGGAATCACAGTATCGATCGGGGACGCTACAAGCGAAGAAGACATGAAACAATGCATCGC
>QQSG01000082.1:1652-2543 GCA_003602665.1 Candidatus Poseidoniales archaeon | reverse complement strand
ACTACAAACCTCACTTCAGCCTTCCTCGCCTTATCCATCGCAGGCAAGGCAATGCTCCGACAAGGAAGCGGCCGTATGGTCTTCTCTTCAAGCGTGGCTGGTTCTCTCGGATTGGTCAATCACGAAGCAATCGCCGCTGCTAAAGGGGGTATTGAGGCAATGGTTCGTTCATCTGCAGCAACATATGCTCGTCGTGGTTTGAGAATCAATGCTGTAGCCCCTGGGCTTACTGATACGAAGATGGCAAGCAAGATTCTCTCAAGCGATGCTATGCGAGAAACCGCTGCACAAAAGATTCCAACACAACGAATCAACAAGAAAGAAGAAGCTGCATCAGCCATGCACTGGTTGCTTACCGATGCGCCTGACAATTTGACAGGGCAAGTCCTACACCTTGATGGTGGAATGGCCAACGTCTTAGCCTGAGGGAAGGACGTGAAGGCAGTTGTTGTTGGTGCAGGTCTTGCTGGAATAGCAGCGACGTGGGCTCTTCAGCAACACGGATACGAATGCGTACTTCTCGAATCCTCGGGCCGTATTGGTGGCCGGATGAAGACAACGACACTCGGTAAACACAACGTCGATGAGGGGTTTCATGTCTTGCATACAGCCTATCCAACTCTTGGAAGGTGGTTGAATATTGAACGATTAAATCTCAAACCGATGGACCCTGCAACAAGTCTCATTACCCCTTCAAGTGGTCGTTTACAGACTCTTGGCGACCCCTTACGAGCGCCTCTGTTGATGTTGCCATCTCTATTCACAGCAGGACCATGGAATGCTCTTCGGATGCTTCGTTGGCGATTGAAATCGAAGAAGAAGGACCTTGAATATGCAATGGATCACCCCACGCTATCAATTGACAAGGGTTTCGAATCTATGCGCTTCAGT
>QQSG01000082.1:0-1544 GCA_003602665.1 Candidatus Poseidoniales archaeon | reverse complement strand
CATGGAAGCATGACGATGCCAAAAGATGGAATTCAAGCAGTCCCTCAACAACTTGCATCTCACCTGAAAGAAAACACGATTCGTTACGATACGAAGGTTTGTTCAGTCTCCTCATCAGAAGTCGAACTTGAAAATGGAGAAACGATAGCTGCTGATCTTGTTGTTGTAGCTGTACCGCAACATATTGCGAATACTTGGCTCGAAAATCCTCAACAAATTCTGCGTAAACAGACTGCTACATTCGTCTTTGAGGCAGAACAATCACCCCTCGACAAACCTCGATTGTTACTCAACCGAGAATATGAAAAGGAGAATCAGAACATTCTCCATGTCCACGTACCAACGCTGTTGCATCCTTCGAGTAAGCACCTCGTCGTTGCAACAGTGGTTGGTGAGATCGCTTCTGACCATGAGAAGAAATCCGTTCAGAAGGCTATTCATGAGGAACTTGGACAATGGTTCGGTCAAGAGGCAGCCTCATGGGAACTCATAGGCACAACGCACGTGGATTACGCACTCCCATCAGGCTCGGTTACTGCAAAGGGTAGAAAACGTCTGGAATTGGTTCATGATGGCGTCTATTACATCGGTGACCACACCACTCATCCTTCTGTTCATGGCACCTTACGCTCTGTTGAGCGTTTACTCGAGAATTTGGAGATATCATTGCCGCTCCGTTCATCATGAAAGGTTGATGAAGGGAAACGCAGGCGATGAGGTATGGCGATTGACCCAGACGAATTCGATATCCCCGTTCAGGATTACGATTTTTCCAAAGCAACTCAAACCACGTCTCTGATTGATCAGATGGCACAGGCAGGTGGTTTTACTGCAACAAAACTCTCCACAGCTCGAGATATTCTTCTCGATATGAAGAGACAATCTGATGCTGTTGATGGCGATGCAACCAAAGTTACCAACTGGCTTTCATTCCCTGCATGTCTGTGCGCTACTGGTACACGTTCGTTCTTTGTCGAGGCTGTTAAGACCAAGATGTTCAACGTTCTATCAACAACATGTGGAACACTCGATCACGATATTGCTCGTTCTTACAAGGACTATTACCACGGTGCTTTCGAGCTTGATGATATTGAATTGGGTGAGCATTCCTTGATGCGTTTAGGTAATGTCATAGTTCCAAATTCATCCTATGGAGAAATCATCGAAGCAGTGGTCATGCCAGTGCTGGAGGAAATCTATCAAGACCGTCTAAAGGAAACTGGTAAAACTGGGGCTGATGCTTGGATTGGCTTTGGATCAATTCACCTCGTATGGGAACTTGGAAAGCGAATAGGAACACCAAACTCCCTCATCTATTGGGCCTGGAAGAATCAAATTCCAGTCTGCATACCTGGTATTACCGATGGATCGATTGGTGCACAATTGTTCATGTTCCGTCAACGTCATCGTGATTTCCATATCGACACACTCGCAGACGAACAAGTCATGTCTGACCTTACATGGGATGTTGAAACATCCAATGCACTCATGGTCGGTGGAGGCATCTCCAAGCATCACGTCATTTGGTGGAATCAATACAGAGG
>QQSG01000081.1:3719-9800 GCA_003602665.1 Candidatus Poseidoniales archaeon | reverse complement strand
TTTCCAATGGGAAACGGCATGGACGCCCGGTAACGGTTTGCCGAATGCAATGGGGTACTGGATTGGTGAACTTTGGACTGATGGAAGTACCTTGATGGTCGGTTCAGCAAGCTTCGCTGGCTGGGGCGGATTCCAACGAGGTATAATTGGTCAGTTGGATGCATCTGGCACCTGGACCACCTATACTACTGGTCAAAACGGAATTCCGAATGGCTATCCAATCTCGATGGAAGAATGTGGGTCCTACCTCTATGTCGGACTCTTCAATAATAATGGAGGTGTAACATACATTGACCTTGCAAACACAACTGCTGCAGGCTCGTTTACTACCTCCGTTCTCAAGAGCGGGCGAGTAGCTGCAGTTGCTTGTGATCCATCGGATACACTGTACGTCGGTTACGATGATGATAACTTACCAATTTCGAAATACGATACCACCCAATCTACATGGATTGCGGAAATAACATCTAACACAAATGGAATTCCGACAGACCCTGTATGGCTTGATGCATTCAGTTATGCAGATGGTAAATTGCTCATTGGTTACGATGACAATGGAGGTTTTGCAGCCATTTCAACACTTGGTCCAATTACTGGGCAAGCAAGTGTCCAATCGGTGGGAACTGCGGTTACATCGATCAAATACAGCGGGAATGAATGGCTCATTGGTCAAGCAGGAGGGGCAAGTGGATACTCTCATGTTGACATACTCAGTTCCACGGGATTGAATACCGAATTTGAGTTACCAGCCTTGGTTAGCGGTAACATCGAAGCAATGGTCAGCGATGGTTCTCGTATTTGGGTCTCGACCTACTCAGTCACTGTAAACGGAAATAATCCTGGTGCGGGTTCTGGCGGTATATTGCAAGGAACATTCAACTCCAGTGGAGGTATTGACTGGAATGAGGGTTGGTCTTTATCATTCAATAATCAGGTAAATTCCATGCTCATGGAAGGAAATATGATCTACATCACCACCCAAAATGGAGGGATGTACACGCTTGATACTGCTACAAACGTATTGCAAAAGAAGAATGGTGCCGTCCACGACAGCCAAGATGGAATTGCATTGCATCAATCTGGGGGTGTCTCGACACTCTTCATCGGATTGCTTGGCACATCATCGACTGCTGCTGGAGTACAAATATTCGACATCGCAACTCAACAATTCACAAGTGGCCAGCTCCTATCTGGACTCCCTTCGGATAACATCCAAGGATTCGCCTTCTCGAATTCACACATCTACATTGCAACCCAAAACGGAATTGGTCGCTGGAATCTAACAACCAATGACTGGGACAATCCGTTGACAACATCGGATGGCCTACCAACCTCAAACATTGAAGATATTCGGTACATCTCGAACACCCTTTACATCGCAAGCCCAAGTGGTCTAACACAGTACATCCCAACCACAGGTGCAGTAAACACAATGACAACTGCTGATGGCTTGTTAGGGAATTCTGTTTGGTCTATTGAAACCTACACAACCAGTCAATCAGGTACATGGTTAATCCTCGGACATGATGGAGCAGGAACTGAACGGCCAGGCCTTACTGTCGTTGACCTCTCAAATGTGTCTGTTGCTGCCACTCATCGATTTGATCAACTCCCTTCCAATTTCATCACCTCAGTCGCTTCGGATTATGGTGGCCTTCACATCGCAACTGATGTTGGGCCATTGGTTCATTACAACGGACTGACTGGAGAATTCGAAGATGGACTTGCAAGTTTTGAACTCGGATCGGGTTGGCCAATCTATCGCATGGATAGTGATGGCACACATTTGATGGTTATGGGCGCTTCTGGGATGGCAATCCTCGAAGCACAGACAAGTACGCATTCGATGCTTAAATCAGCAATCGTACAAGGCCCAACAAATGTTGCAGTTGGAGCGAATGGTTTCTGGCTTACCACTTCTGATGATGGTTTGAGAGGCTGGACCCCCGCTACCGCCTTTAACGAAATGGAAACGATTCGTGTACGCTATGCTGATCCACTCAACATTGGATTCAATTCACAGTATATGGAAATCACAAATATGACTCATCCAGGACTTCAAATCGATCTTGTTACCCAAGAAAATCCTGTTATTCTCAATAGTTCTGTTGGGGCCGCAGGTGTAAACGGACTGTTATTCCAAACAGTGCCTCTCGTGATGACGTCTCCAATCTCAAATGCAGCGGTTTGGGCTCAATCAAGTATGCTCAGATACGATGCTGTACTGGAACTTGACAATACAACCGGAGTTGAAAACAGCCTCCAATTAGCCATCAATAACGGCCAATTAATCAATGGTTCTCGAATTGTTCCGATTAAACTTGTAGCACCAAGTAACGGAACAATCGAAGTTCGACTTATCTACGACTGGGTGAGAAAAGATACGCCTGTTGAAATCGCAGATATTTATGACAGACCTGATGATGGCGGTGGAGCGTTAACCGTTGAATGGTCCCTTGTTCACGACCCAGATTTCAACCGATATCTCGTCTATCTTAATGAAGGTCCATGGGGAACTTTACCAACCGATATCGATCTTGCTGGAAGAATCATTGACAAGACAGAATCACTTCACAGTCGACTCAAAGTCGATGTAACAACGGCTAACGGTGTGCCTCTGGTTGATGGCGTCGAGTATTATGCCCTCGTAGTCGTTGAATACGACAACGGACGCCTGGGATTACCAAGTCAAATTGTGGGACCAGTGACAACCAGTAACGAAGTACCAACTCCTCCGCAATGGGCTACAGCTCAACCGCTTGATGGTGGCGTAGAAGGGGACTTGGAAACTGAATGGGCTCGATGTTCAGCTCTCGATCTTCTCGAAACTCGAATCTACACTTCGACACAAGCGATAAACGATATCCTAGGTTTGTCCGTCGCTTACACTGTAATGCCTACAGAAGGGAATCTAACTATTCTCAATCTTGATGCTGGTAAGCCGTATTGGCTTGGATTCACCTGTGTCGATATCAGCGGACAAGAAGATGTCATGAATGCGACAATCATTGGGCCAGTTGTACCAACTGGTGGGATCGACGATGGACAAGCACCTCCTAAACTCGAAAATGTTTGGGCAATAGATACTCCAGAAGATGAAGGAGGTAGAATTACTATCGGTTGGGACCCTAGCGATGCTGATGATTGTGCATTCTACACCGTTTACATGATTACAGGAGTTGTCTTCGTTACACCTCCTACCTCAGTCGCAGGTTTCTCTCCTGCAACAGTGGTTAACTCCTGTCAAGAGAACACAACGATTGTATCACAGCTAGACGATTTACCTCTCGTTGACGGTCTTGAATATTACATTGGTGTCGTTGCATATGATACTTGGTTAAATGCTGAATTAAACGATGTCAACATCGTTCAAGCAACACCGCTGGATAATTCTGATGGAGCCTCTATGCCTCCTTCTCGAATTGAAAATATCCAAGCGTTTGATCATGCAGATGATGATGGTACAGCAATCGATGTTGTTTGGTCAATTTCCTCTGCAGATGATTTCAGCCATTACATTGTCTGGGCAGCAGACAAACCTGTTGATGATCTTTCGTACCTTTGGAATGCATATGGAGACGACCCTGCAACATGTGGTTGTATTTCTATCGACAAGCAATGGATTGACGAAGATAAGAATCCAATTGAATTGACATTGAACACTGCATTGTATGGAGATGCTACACAGTCTGACGAGTTCTCATCCGCAGATACACCACAGTTGATTCAGCCAGGAATTGAACTCTTCGTAACCGTAACTGTTCATGATTTGCAAGGAAACGTCTACATTGATTCCTTGTTATCGGCAAGCGTCGTTCCAATTAACAACCTGGAGGATATTACCCCACCTCCACGTCTTGATGAGATTGAACTAAGCGACCGTCCTATGGATGATGGTTCGGCACTCAATCTCGAATTCGGCCTTTCGACTGCAAGTGATATCTACCAGTACGACGTTTATGCGGCTTCATGGTCATTCACAAGCGTTGGTGTTGGGTCTGATGGCCCCAATGCACCGATAATGACTGTTGATAGACTTCCAGAGTTCCCACTTATTCTAACGATTATTGCTGGTGATCTTCCTGTACTTCCAGGACAAGAAACATGGGTTGCTGTCGTAGCTGTTGATTCTTCTGCTAATGCACACAAGACTGATTTGACTGTTGTTTCAGCGCAATCGGTTGACGATGGAATTACAGATCCAGGCAATTATCTCCCGATAATCGATGGAATCACCTTGAAATGGGTTGCAGAAACTGATATCTTGGTCACATGGAATCGCACCGATGATACCGGTGTTGAAGGGTATCAAATTCATATCTCTGACAAAGATTTCATGGACATCTCAGATGCTACATTCATCGGAGATACCCTGGCAACAAACTCATTCGTCATCACCTCGACTGTCTTTTCCGAACTCAATAACAAATCTGCTTGGTACGTTTCTGTTACAACATTCGATGACAATCAAGTCCGCCAATCAGTGGATCCTCGAATGATTAATGCGGTTGAAAGCGGTGTTGTCGATAATGATAATTCAAATGATGGAACAGACTTCCAATCTCTCTTAACTACGCCGAACTTGCTCGCTGCAGGGCTTGTCTTTGTCTCGTTAATTCTGTTGTTAGCGATCGTACGTGGTCGTGGAAAGAAGTCTCAGAAGGATAAGCAATGGGAAATTCAAACTGCTACTTGGGGACTTGGAGATGATGATGCTTGGAATTCCCCGCCAGAAGCCAGTGTACCACCACCACCGCCACCGGTTGAAACTGGTTCTCTCTTCCAAGCTGCCGAACGCATACAAAATCAACCAATGGATAGACAACAGTACATCGCTCCAATGCCTGTTATGAACCCTGTGAGAGCGCCAATCGACAATGACCTACTGAATGACTTGGACATTGGAACCAAACAAAACTCCTCAAGCCCAGGCATTGATACTTCGTTCTTGGATGATCTCCTTTGATACCGTGATGCTCAAGTCATAGGGATGACAGGTCATGATGTGAGCAGTATGCAACGACCTCCACGTTCCGCTGTTTTTACGACATTGAGATTTTCAAAAGAGCGAGGATTGTTTCTCTTTGATCAACACTCAATTCGTTTTCAAGAGCATGCTAAGAGACTCAGAATCAACTTACCAAGTGAATGGAAAGAGAATGTTTTGAGCCAAGTGGTGGCATTAGACCCTGAAATCCAAAATGGGCTTGTACGAATTGAATATACTTCCGAGGGTTCATGGAATATATCCAGCAGGGCATATTCAACAAGAAACGAGGCATGTGATGCGATTACGGTATCGGCGAAAATATGGCCAAAGCGAATCGCAGGAACAAAACACGCAGCGTGGGATGCGTATAACGAAGCAAAACAACAAGCAGAGAACTCTGGAGTTGATGTTGCATTATTTGTTCATGAATTCGCCGTTATTGATGCAGATCGTGGATCACCAATTTTACTCGATGAAGATGGAACTGTTTGGTACAGTTCATCTTCCCAAGCAGTTGACGGAATTACACTACATTCGATTTTATCAGAACTGAAATCCTCGGGATTCCCTGTTCAAACAGGGAAACTCAACGAACGCATGGTTGCCCGTTGTATTGAATGTGTAGTACTAGGAAGTGGACTTGGTGCCTCAACGATTGAATCAATTGATGGGGAAGAAATTGGAGATGGGACGACGCGGTTGACGGATTTGTGCAGAAATGCAATAACACGTCTCGAGGAAAATCCTACCTCATGGACTGGGGTGGAGTGAATCGAACCTCTTCTTTCCTTAAGGAATTCATTGCAATCTCAAGGATTGCTGGGAGAAAATGCCTCCGTATTTGGTTCTCCGGATGAAATGATGTTACTTTCTTCGGGCCCAAAGAGCCACCTTGCTACATTTTCTCTTCTCTGTGGACCCAGTACAAATCGAATTATTATTCGGCAACCTTCAAACGAAACCACTCCTGCAATGCTCCCTCATTCTCCATTATTTGGTGAAATACGTTTGACAAATGCGTCAACACTGACCGCTGAAATGCAACAATGGAATGGGCATTCCTGGGAAGTAAGAGAAGAATTTACTTCAAC
>QQSG01000081.1:0-3649 GCA_003602665.1 Candidatus Poseidoniales archaeon | reverse complement strand
GTTCCAATCACAGGACCATTTTGGACTGGTGCCTTCTCGTATGATCTGGTCCAATGGACCCAACCTATTGGGTTACAATACCCACCCAATGAGGGTGAGCTTCTTTCCGTTCTGTGGAGAATTGACAAATGCATTGTTCATTGCAAAGAAACTGGTATGATGAAATCGAATTCAATAGATGAACAATGGAAAGAGTTAGTAGATTTATGTCTTTCAAATCATGAAACTATTGACATCGTTCCATCGGTGAAGCCTTCCAATTTACCAATTTCTAATTGCACTGACGAAGAGCATGAACGAATTGTGGAAACAATACATTCAGCAATTAAAGATGGACAATTGTATCAACTCAACTATGGGAGATCTTGGGAAGGGCAGGTTGCATCTGAACCATGGGACGTTCTGTGTCATTCCGTTTCTTCAAACCCAGCCCCTTTTTCTGGTTTCGTTCATGTAAAGGACGAAGATTTAGCACTCATATGTGCATCTCCTGAATCTCTTCTCTCCACGAATGGAGATGTCATAACAACTGCTCCGATTAAAGGAACCAGGCCAAGAGGGGCATCCCTTGCAGAAGAATTACTGTTACGAGAGGATATGATTTCGGATCGTAAGGAACGTGCAGAGCACAGGATGCTCGTTGACCTCATGCGGAACGATGTTGGAGTTATAGCAAAACCGAACCAAATATGGATTGAACGATTTGATGTCGAAACATATGCTGAGGTCCAGCATCTCGTTACTCGTGTGAAAGGACGAATGAAAGACGGTCTTGACGCATTCGATGCATTTCAGGCTGTTTTCCCAGGTGGCTCGATTACCGGTTGCCCTAGAACTGTGGTCTGTGCTGCAATCGATGAATTAGAGAAACAACCGAGATCATTTTGGACAGGATCACTGGGATGGTTTGAAACAACAACAAACATGTCTTCATGGAACATAATGATTCGAACTGCTGAATTGAAAAAGGATACTCATGGATGGAGATCCAGAGTAACTGCTGGTGGAGGAATTACGATTGAATCAAATCCAAAGTCTGAAGTTGCTGAAGCTAAATGGAAGGCAAACGCATTATTGAGATCTTGTGGTTGGATGGATGATGATCGCCTTTCCATCCCCCGCGGAGACCTCTCAGTTCACTCTCTCCCGATTGAAGGTGACTTGAAATCAACCCCGAGTTCGAACGAAATTTTTACGACGGAATTCAAACAAGATTCTGTACTGCTCGTCGATAACCTTGACTCATTCACATACAATATTGCTCACATGATCTGCGGTCTTGGATATGATGTAAACCTCGTGAATGGGAGAGGGAACGGTAATGATTCGGCAATCGATATCATTGAACGATTGAATCCTTCACACATCATCCTAGGCCCAGGCCCAGGTTGGCCAAAAGACAGCCCACTGACAATGGAATTTGCAAAACTTGCTCTCGCGGGTAAATTGCCTCCAACGCTTGGGATTTGCCTCGGTCATCAGGCACTTGGTATCGCAGCAGGTTGGCCATTGATTCAGAGCCCATCTGGACCAGTTCATGGAACCCCTGTGGAATGCTTGCACAACGGACAAGGTCTCTTTTCGAATCTCCCTCACATCAAAATGACGAGATACAATTCCCTGTCATTTCTTTCTTCAGATAATCGGGACGATTCGGCAGTGCTTATTGACGCAACTGATGCAACAAAATCGCTTGTTCTAGCCATTCGAAGTAAAACATATCCTGTTTTCGGTGTTCAATTTCACCCAGAGTCTGTCGGAAGTCAATCTGGAACACTTATCCTTGATACTTTTCTAAATTATGAAGCGCATGGTTGAAATGACGGCAGTCGGTGGGATGGACTGAGGGAGAGAGATGCCAACCTGTCGCCTATGTTCTGCAACCTATCCTCGTGAGTTCTTCATCCATGGAAATGGGCCTAATACTCAAGTCTGCACTCGATGTGGAGTTGAACATGGTATGGTCAGCAAGGATGCTGCATCAAATCTCTATGATGATACGCTCAAATCTGCACGCCTAAGTACAGTCTCTCGTCGATATCGTCCTTTCCTATACCTCTCTGTTCTTTGGGGACTTTACATCACAACTGTTCGCAGTATCAGCCCTTGGGGCATGTACATGTTGATCATGCTAACACTACTCACACTTGCATCACTTGTACTCTTCATAACAAGTGGAGCAAGGTACACCAGTACACTTGCAAGATTGACTCCTGATTATGAGCGACCGAAAGGCCATTGATTCAAGATTTTGAGTGAATACGCAGAACGTCTCCATCGGACAGTTCATGTTCAGCACCAACGATTCGGCGTGTTCGTCCATCAACACCTTTGATGAAACCATCTCCAAGATCGCTGTGCACCTTGTATGCGACCTCTTTGGCTTGAATGCTCGATTCAACAACTAAAGCATCTGGTAGTACGTTTCCATCCCCATCAGTCCAATGCGACTCATCTTGGACAGGGTATACGACGATTCGATCGAGTTCGTCGAATAAGACCTTGTCGAGCAATCGGTTAAGTCCAGTATCGCCCATATTTGTCAACCTCTGTTGAAGCATTCCTAACCCCTTAGCTTGTGCTTCGCTGAGAACGCTTGGATCTGAAATTGTGAAGGATGATTCGCCTGAAGAATAGTCAATGAATCCGGCTTCATTCGCTTTACGTAGTGCAAACTCAGTCTCTGCTGAACACGGAATGAATTGAGGTAAAACTTCAGAGAGATGTTCAATTACACCTTCTGGTGCAAGGTCAGCTTTGTTTCCTGCAATGAAAAGCGGGAACAGATGAATACGGACTGAAGATGCGAGAATGCCTAGGATGTCATCCGACCAATCCCACGGCGAGGTCATATCACCATGTTGTGAGAAGAAGGCATCGAATGAGCGTTGACAAATACTCTGTGTTGCCCCTAAACCTGACAGTCGGTCGTGGAGGAATTGAACGAATCCTTTCACCCCTTCTGCTTGTATTTTCCGAGCACCTCGTACCCAACCATCCTTGAGAAGAGAAAGAATCCATGCATCTAATTCGTTTGTTAAGAATAAAACTTCAGCAAGGGCTTGCTCAATAGCTTCCTCTTTCGATTTACCTGCACCTATCGGATTCCCTTCTGCATCGGTTGTGCCTGCAACATCAATGACCTGAATGAGAGCATGACATTCTGCTAAATCTGACAGGAATGCGTTTCCTCTTCCTCTACCCTCGCTCGCTCCGGGAACAAGTCCTGCTACATCTACAAGCATACACGGAACGTATCGTTGATGAGATTCGCAGGTACCTGTACGTGGTGTGCAGATGCTTCCACCTCGTTCCGTGGACAATTCGACTCTTCCATCCTCTTCCAAACGGGTGCGAAGCTCACCACAAGGGCAAGGAAGACGGCTTGGTATGAAGGAAATCCCGACGTTAGGATCTATCGTACAGAACGGATAATTCGCAATATCAACTGAGATGAGTGTAGATGCTGCAAAGAAGGTTGACTTCCCTACATTGGGTTTTCCAACCAATCCAATCCGCACGGACAGCCCGCCTAGAATCACTCTTCTTCAGAGAATGGGTTTGGTCGAACTCGAGCAATTGCAATGTCCAATTCAGGGAGGTTGATTTTACCATCACCGTCTAAGTCAATCATTTCCATGAGTTTCAT
>QQSG01000080.1 GCA_003602665.1 Candidatus Poseidoniales archaeon | reverse complement strand
AAACCTTTGCCAGTTGCACAGACTTTACCCTCTGCTTTCAGTTCCATTCGAACGTGAACTCGATCATTCTCAATCTGCTCTGGAAATGCTTCAACATGAAGTTCAACACCAAGAGGGGTTGGCCTTCGCAAAGAAACAGAATACGATGCAGTGACTGTACAAGGAGGTTCATCGTAACCATGCTCATCCATGAGTGCAATTGCTGCAGCCCAATTCCCATGACAGTCAAGTAACGTTCCAATAATGCCTCCATTGACCATACCTGGGAATGCCTGATGCTCCTCAGATGGCGTAAATTTCAGTTCCAAACCGTCGCCCTTTCGATACGAATCGATCTTCAAACCCTTTTCGTTTGCTGGGCCACATCCAAAACAGATTGAACTCGGTGCATACTGACGTTGCACTCCTTTTTCCATGGTTTGCGCTTGGCAACCAAGCCCTTAGAGTATCGCATCTTGCTTTCGCTCAAATGCTCCGAAATCCAAGGCTTTCGGAAGGCCTTTTGCACAGGACGCTCATCTGTTGAGTCTTGCCTCTATGTACTTCACAAAGTGATCCATGTGTTTGGCGTACTTCTTGACAAAATTCTCAGGAAGTTGAGAGACAATTGATCCTCGGATGACCTGGAGGTTTCGACCAATCCACCATCGCTCCAGTTCACCGTCCATTCTCAAATTCATGCACTTCTCGGCAAATGAATTCGGGCAACAACGTTTGTTGGTGGTGTTGCTTTTGCTTCGGATGTTGACCTGTTGACCGGTTGTTCGGTCATAATTCAGGTTACCATTTCTTCTTCCTGTTCGCTTTTTGCGTCCCTTGCTTTTTTTATTACTACTCATAATACATTACCTCTGAATCTTGTGCAGAGACGTCAAGCGTCTCCGCCAAAGGCTAGATTCTTAATCCAGATTTCAGAGGCGATTATTGCATAATATATCCCACAGGGATTTGTAATATGTTGCTCAGGGTACTTATACTCATCTCAAAATGTCCCTAAACACACATCAGCGTAAATTGTTCTGCTTTAGCACGCTCAAGACCGTCTTTCGATGGACAAATAAATCGCACTTGGCAATTCATACAGGATCGATACGAATCAGCAAGGGGTACCTTGTCGAGATTGTTGTTTTTTCCGACAAGTGAATACAGCTTTTCCATTTGTTCAAGATCCAAGCGAACCAACGACATTGCATCATTGACTTCAACGTCCGTTGGTATTGTTTTCTTGATATTCCAACGACGTTGTTGCAGAGAAAACTGAAGAATTGTCGAATCCTTCCCTCCATAGAGCATTAGTAATGCCGCCTGACGTTGACGTCGAGATGCAGAAAATTCACCAAATGGATTCAATTTAACGAGAGTTTCAGTACCTTCGGTGTGGTGAATAAAATCTGGAGAGTTGTAGACTCGTACTCCATTGCTGATGATTGATTGAGTCGGTTCAATTCTCTTGATGCTACCCTGCTTGAGAAGCGAAACGAATTCTGGATGCTGAATGATGTTGATCGAGGCTTCAACACCCATCTCTATGAGATGAGTCTCCGCGTGAGACCTTTGAACATTCGAAATATTGATTCGTCCTTTTTCTTGAATTCTCTTGAGTGTGGCGTTTCTTTTGTTGAGAAGTTGAGTAAAGTCGTTGTCGAATTTCGCCCTAAGCAGGCCGACCGACCAAATTGTACCGTTTGCATAATCTTCAACATAATCAAGGACAATGAGCCGAATTGTTTGATGCAGAAGAATCCACGGTGTTTGGATTTCAAAGGCATGCAAGAGATCTTGTCCTGAGGGATGGTGTTGGGAAATTTCACCCAATCCGTATCTCAGCACAAACGCTCGGGGACAACGTTGCAAGAGGTTACTACGAGAGGTTGACCAGGTTGGCTGTGAAGGGAACATACCTGAGAATGTTCACGTTTACGTTAATCAAAGATTCTCTAGAAAACGCCAATTGACATGAGTGTGAGGATGCCATTGATAGTGGCCCATAGGCTGATTGGAAGCAGGACGAGTCCCATAAAGCGGGCGAATGTATCTGCACCAACTCTTCCGAATATGTTTGAGAATGGTCCTCCCCAGGAGGCTATAAATCGAAGAACTAGAATCGTTAATCCAGCAACTAAGACATTGGCAAAGAGGAGGAGAATGCCGAGTAAAATCCCCATCCCTCCGTTCAATATGGCGGCGCCAACTCCCTGCGCAATTAATCCTGGGTCGAACAACCAGGACAACCATCCGATGAATATGCCAAGAAACACATCGCGCTGCATGTCTTCCTTCGGCCTCCATGATTGGAAGGACCCGCTTGTCCTTCCATGGATTAAAGAACCAACGAAATCCGCTTCAAAAGGTGCTCCTCTTCGAAGGGTCATGCCACACATGAACATGAACCATACAAGCATCAAAACCGACCCAAGATGAGCAATGGACGTACTTATTGGTAAGAGTATGAGTAGGAGTGCTGGAAGATGGACTAGGACGGCTCCAATCCCTCCTGCAAAAATGATACTCGCCCAGAGTGTTCCTGGTGGAAGCGGTTCTTCTGGTTTCGTCCAACCCTGCCGAGGTAGGGCTAAGAAGATGAGGAATAAACCGGTAGGAAATAGAACGGAGAAATATGTCCCAATACTTGTTGGCCCTCCACCATTGACCGCTTCAATCGCATCATTCATCGCTTTTGCACCACCTGTGGGAGACTGACTCCACGTAACGTGCATGCTTCTGTCGAGAATGATAAGGGAATCAGCGTTGCCAGTCGGAGAGGTTGAAACAAATTCTTGGCCATAGTCTAGAAGGATTGGCCAACTACCATTTATGGAAGACCGATATGCTTCCACATCACTCATCATTGAGGCTTCACCAATAACAATCTGGGCGACGGATACGTCATCTCGTTGGCCAAGTAATGATTCAAGTTCATTTGCTTGGTCCAGTGCAGATTCAGAACCCGGAGAAATGGCTCCTATCACCAAAACATTTTGATCGCCCATTAACTCTGATAGGGTGATAAAATCGGCACCACTTGATTTTAATTCAGCATTCACCAGAAGTGCATTATCATTGACTTGGCCATCCATACTGAGATTTGACTGAGAGAAGCCAACTGGGAGCATGAGGAGCAGCATTACCACAAGTGCGATGAGAATAGGTAATGGAATGGGTGGCTCGGCGTTAAATCCCTTTATTGCAAAACCAATAAAACAGAGTACAGACGTCAAACTTAACCAAAGTCCTGCACTAGCAAACCCATCAGATTCTGATTCCACGCTGAAACGAATGATTCCGAAGGCATGACAATCCTCATTCGGATTTCCACTTGTTGTTTTCACACACACTTCGAGATTGGATGCACCTTGTTGTAATTTTTCTGTTCCAGTCCATGTCCACGCTGTCGCATTGTTTCCAAGATTACGTTCCATTCGAATCCTTCCGATTGAACTTTCCATTACTGAATCTCTGTCACGGTTTGTCTTCTCATCATCATCCAATGGCCCACGTAGCACCCATGAAACGGCTGGATCACCATTTCCATCGACGAGAACATCGGAGACACCCCAGGGAAGGATTGGCCGAAATTCAATGTGAGCTCGCTGTGAGGAATCAATTCGAATACCCGCATCAGGCTCGTAGACCTTTCCGGTCATGATTATGCCGCCTGCATTGGTCTCAAATCCACCCCATTGAACGCGAGCGGTTGTGCCTTCGCATGAATGCATCGCACTCAAACTGAGCGAGAAATAATCCCCTTCAGACAAATCGAGATCCATCATGACAATTTCACCTGAGAAGTTTTGTGGGTCATTGGATGCAAAGGTGTCGAGAGTGTGGGGCACAATTGCTTCATACACTTGGGTTTCCGAATTGGTTTCCATCTCAAAAATACTTACAGTCATGTACAATGTTGTCGATTTATCATCACCAGGAGGAATCGAGGTCTGGCAGATCGTTGACGGTGCAAATCCAGATTGAGGAATAAGATAGGCGCTGAAGTATGTTGACATGTTGATTGTACCTTTCATTGAATGAACAATTGGTTCGGATGATAATGAGAAGATTGGGGTCATTGTGGAAGTTGGGGCAATATCAGCGTAAGCGAGCAATGCGTCCGGGCGTTCACGTTGCAGTTTCGATGTCTCAGCATCCTCTCCTTCGACGTAGAGTCGCTGCTCAAGATCCATTGTCCATTCGACATATCCTGGATCATATCTGACATTCTCAAGGCCTTGTACGGTGGTTAGAGCCACTCCAGAGAACATCAACGCCATGAGTATCACGGCTAAGACGTGGCGGTGGCGCATGACTGGCTGAGTGTGAACCAGTTCATGAACTCGGCGGCGTTTTACATCGGTGTTCCCAAGTAGAACCACATCA
>QQSG01000008.1 GCA_003602665.1 Candidatus Poseidoniales archaeon | reverse complement strand
TTAAAATTCCAACTTTTATTCTATATTAATACCCGTCTGAACGCGCCATAGAGCCGCATATTTTCCATTCATATCAACCAAATCATCATGGGTCCCTTGTTCAATTATAGATCCATCTTCAAACACTAAAATCCGGTGCGCATTTCTTACTGTTGATAGTCTATGAGCGACAATCATTGTTGTTCTTTCTCGACTAATTTTTGCGATACTTCTCTGTAAAGCGGCTTCAGTTTCGTTATCAACAGCAGATGTCGCCTCATCTAAAATAAGCAAGGGAGCATCTTTTAGAATAGCCCGAGCAATTGCAATCCGCTGTCTCTGTCCCCCAGATAGTCGATACCCACCTTCACCAACCAATGTATTCCAGCTTTTAGGAAGAGCTTCAATGAAATCAAATGCTTCTGCAGTTACAGCAGCATCTTCGATTTCTTTGTCGGTTGCATCCTCTTTACCATAACGAATATTTTCTCGAATGGTTGTTGGAAAGAGTGTTACATGCTGAGAGACTAAAGCGATGGAATCTCTTAGCGAAGAAAGCGTATAATCTGTAATTGAATGATTTCCCCACTCGATTTTGCCTTGAGACGGCTCAGCAAAACGAAGTAAGAATCGCGTTAGTGTTGTTTTTCCAGAACCAGTGGTTCCAACAACCCCTACTGTGGTTCCAGATTCGATCTCCATATTGAAATCAGTAAACAATTCATCTCGATCGGGATAAGCAAATGAAACGTTCTTGAAGAGAATAGAATCCACCTTAGCATCATCTCTATCGAGTAGTTTATCTCCGTCTATAATCGAACTTGGACGTTCCAAAAGGGTGAGGATTCGTACTGAAGAGGCCATTGCTCTTTGATAGAGGTCGAATGTTTCACCAAGACGTGTTAGGGGCCACAACAAACGCTGGGTCATGAAAACTAAAACTGAGTACGCACCTACTGCAAGAACTCCATCAAGTGCTAGTTTACCACCAAGAAGCAGAGTGGCTGTAAAACCAGCCAGAATTGCCATTCGAATAAGAGGTACAAATGCTGCAGATAGACGGATAGCCGATTTATTTGCGCCTCTGTAAGATTCAGACAGCGCTTCAACACGCTTCAATTCTTTTTCCTCGCTTGTAAAAGATTGAATTGTGGCCATTCCAGTCAAATCATTTTCAAGAAGAGCATTGAGCTGTCCAGCAGTATGGCGAACTTCTTGATACCGAGATTGAAGTTTTTTCTGATATAGGAACGAGCCCCACAAGATAACAGGGATTGGGAGGACTGCAAAGAGGGCAATCTTCCAAGACAAGAAGATGAAGACAGAACCAACAACAATGACGGTTGTTGTCACTTGTAAGAGGTCATTTGCTCCTTTATCGAGAAACCGCTCTAACTGGTTGACATCATCATTCATTACAGCAAGGAGGTCTCCTTTTTGATGTTCATCAAACCATGACATTGCCTGATGCTGGACGTGATCGAAGGTAACGAGGCGGAGGTTATGTTGAACAGTTTGTGCTAAATTTCGCCATAAAATAGCATAGAAATATTCGAACAGAGATTCCAATCCCCATATCACGAACGTGGCTACTGCAAGCACAATCAGTTGGTTCCAGGGATCTATAACGCCCCAGTCCCCAAGCAATGAATCTTCTTTTTGTACGACAACATCAACTGCAACACCAATGAGCAGAGGGGGAGCTAAATCCCAGATTTTATTCAAAATTGAACAAAGTATAGCGAGACGAATTTTACCTTTAGGAGCATCAGAGCGCTTGAGAATTCTACGTAGGGGTTTCTCAATCGTTTCCATGGTTGCTTGCTACAGGCTCGGGTTTGTGAAGTCTTGCTAATCAAAAACGAAACAATACTAGATGCTGTTGCAGATGAATCNTAATTATAGATAATAAATAAGCATCCGCTATTTTAGTTGCACTCTTGTAGGGACATCTGTATGAAATCCTTTACCAACCGAGTCGACTACAGGTGGACAGAGGGTGTTGGATATGTGGGATAATGAATCACCTATGCTTCCCTCGAAAAATGGAAAAACGAGTCACATTACGCTGATTGATCCAGATAAACAATCTCCAGAAGTAGCAGCGAACAGGGCTTTAGTTGCAGTAGAGTGTGGTACCTCAGCGATATTTGTTGGTGGCTCAACCAACACGGGAAACGATCTCGTTCATGCTACTTGCCAAGCAATACAAGAGGCATTAGAATTACGAATTTTTGCTGCAAGCCAACATCCAGATGCAAATGAAGAGATGTGGAACGTACCTGTGATTCTTTTCCCAGGAGGGGCTCATGCCATGTCAAGTAGCGCTGATGGGATTCTGTTCATGATGCTCATGAATAGCCGCTCTCGTCGCTTCTTGATCGAAGAGCAACTCGCTGGCGCCCCGCTTATTGATCAGTATGGAATCAACCCAATTTCTACTGGCTACATTGTATGCGCTCCAGGTGGAAAGGTAGGAGAAGTAGGAGATGCAGATCTCATTCAATCAAATGACTCGATGGCTGTGTCAGCATATTGTAAAACAGCTGAAATGTACGGGTTCTCAACAATCTATCTTGAAGCAGGTTCAGGCGCATCAACTCCAGTCCACATTGAACTCATTCAGGCTGCTAAAGCCTCAAGCAAGTGCACACTTATTGTCGGAGGTGGAATTCGAACTTCAGAACAGCTCTTAGCTGCAGCAAACGCTGGCGCAGATTACATCGTTACTGGAACAATTACTGAAGAACACGATTCACTCGAAAGTTTGAGAGAGCAGTTACACTCACTCATCAGCGTTCTCTGACTCTTCATCGTAGAGGACAGGGTCGCCACTTCCACCTGGAGATGGAGGTCTTGCTTCGTCAACATCCATCCCACTCTGAAGTTCATTTTCATCAACATCGAGTTGTACACGCCCACCGTCTGCGAGGTGTTGCATGTCGTCAGGAGATGGCGTCGAAAGAGTTCGCTTTACATCAGGAGAGTTTGCATATGCCTCTCTTTTCGCTTCTCGGGCATCGTGACCACGAACCAATGAAAGCGAATCTGCAAAGACACGTCCCACAACTTCTCGAGTACGCTCGCCTCTGCGGACGCTGTCAACTTCTTGCATAGCAACTTGATTTTGTGATTCTAATTCTCTTATCTCAGCGACACGATCTGTAAGTGCAGCTTCGAGATCAGTGATTGTGAGTGACATTTGTTGAATACGCTCATCGCGCTCAAAGACATCTGTGTGAAGTCGGCGTTCGCGACGTCGTAGGGATTCATATTCCCGGTTTCTTTCAAGCAAACGACGCTTCATCTCTTCAATTTGCTCAACAAGATAATCGTGTTCTGCGGATACAGAACGTGGACCTTGCATAACCCGTTCGAGTTGTTCTTCAAGGTCTGCCAATCGCTGGTCTCGAGCATCGAGCAATCCTCGCATACGATCAGCGATGTCTCTTAGGCGCTGTCGTTCTTCTTCGAGAGCATTATTGGCAGCAACTTCTGCTTCGTAATGTGCAGTTTGTTCGTC
>QQSG01000079.1:11358-14192 GCA_003602665.1 Candidatus Poseidoniales archaeon | reverse complement strand
CTTGTCTGTGACAAGAGAATCGCTTCTCGCCTTATCATTCCAGAATCCAGAGAAAAGATGTTCAAGATTGACGAACACATTGGTGTTGCAACATCTGGACTTGTAGCAGATGCACGACAACTTGTTGCACGTGCTCGTGTTGAATCTCAAATCAACAGAATCACCTACGCTGATACCGTCCCTGTAGACGTCTTAGTCAAGAAATTATGTGACTTCAAGCAATCATTCACACAATATGGTGGGTCACGTCCTTTCGGAACTGCACTGCTCATTGGTGGTGTTGACGATGAAGGAATCCACCTTTACGAAACCGATCCATCTGGTGCTTACCAATCATACCATGCAGGTGCGATTGGCAGTAACAGAAACACTGTTATTGAGTACTTTGAAAAGAACTGGAAGGCTGGTATGACGCTCAATGCTGCAATGAAGATGGGATTGGAAGCACTTCGTTCGGCAAACGATACTGAACTCAACCGTGAAGCTGTTGAAGTTGTTGTTGTCGATAGTGAGGGATACAGAATCCTCGACCGTGGCGAAGTCACCAAGCAACTTGATAGACTCAAGCCTCTTGAAGACTGAAACAGGTAAGTTCATTGGCACCTTGTTCCATCACCCAACTGGTGGAACCATGGTAAGCCTCGATAATTCTGTTCTTGCTCGTATTGAAAAAGGCGGTAAACGGTATGAAGCCCTTGTCGACCCAGACCAGATTGAAGAATGGAAATTAGACCCATCCAAATTTGAGCTCGATGATGTCATGGCAATGGATGAGATCTTCCATGATGCACGTAGTGGCGAGAGGCCAACTGAAGAGATTCTCATGAAAACGTTTGAAACACTCGATGTTGAAAAAATACTGATGATTATTCTAAAAAAAGGAACAATTCAACTCACAACCTCCCAACGTAAAGCACGTGTTGAAACAATGCGCCAACAAATTATTCACCACATCCAAACTCAAGCAGTAGATCCACGCTCGAAATCTCCCCACCCAAGAACACGAATCGAACTTGCTTTGGAAGAGTCCAAATACACTGTTGATCCATTCAAGCGGTTAGAAGACCAAGTGAAAGATGCTATCGCTAAACTCAAACCATTAATTCCTCTGAGTTTTGAATCCTTACGTTTGGCATTCCGCATTCCAGGCTCTTCATATGGGAGCGTTAGTAACCTCTTGAGATCCTATCAGCAAAAGGAAGGATGGCTCGAAAATGGAGATTGGGCATGTGTTGTGGAGATACCTGCAGGAATGAAAGGAGACATCATTGGCCAGGTTTTGAAGCGAGCATCAGAAGCAGAAGTCAAAGAATTGTAGCGCAGGCTCAGGGGTGTCCTTTATCATGGGATGTCCAGTGGCCGGGACTGGAGAGAAAAGAATGTCCGAAGGTCAAAGTGGCGCCGAGCAGCGCCTAGTGACCCCGGGAATGGTCATCGGACCATCCACCGGGAAGCACGCAGGTTCTGGTGCAATAGCACAGAACGAAGAATTCATCGCAACCCGACTTGGGTGGCTTAACGAACAGAACGATGTCGTATCTGTTCGTCCAATTAACAGCGCTTACATGCCTCGATCAGGAGACTTGATTGTTGGCGTGGTTGCTGAAGTAAGAAACAACCTATGGTTCTTCGACGTGAACGGGCCCTTTCAGGCGCTCTTGCCTATGTCTCTCGCCCCATGGAAAGTTGAATTCGGTTCAACTCGACAACACCTGGGAATTGGAGATGCAGCACTTGCTCGTGTCCAGGAAGTTGATGAGGCACACAACATGGTCCTTACAATGAAAGGTATTGGACTACGCAGACTCAACGAAGGCTGTGTCATCCCTATCCCAGTCAATCTCATCGATACGCTTCGAGGAGAAAACAACACAATGGTTAGCAGAATCAGAGACCTAACGGATTGCCGAATTATCGTAGCAGATAATGGCAGAGTTTGGGTCCATGGAGATGCTGACAACATGTTCACAGCACGTGGACTGATTCAAACACTGGTCGATGAAGGCCACATGAACAATTTCGAAGATGCAGTACATGCACTAGAACAACAACGAGGTGAAAACTAATGGGAGGATATGGAGACGTCAAGCTATTGCGAGACGATGGAAAAAGACTAGACGGACGCACAGTAGATGAAATGCGTCCAGTATCGATTGAAGCTGGTGTATTGCCTGCTGCTGATGGTTCGGCTATGGTAACCCATGGATTGAATGTTGCAGTTGCAGCAGTATACGGGCCAATGGAAGCACATCCACGTAAGATTCAACGCCAAGATCGTGCGGTTATTGACGTGCGATACAACATGGCACCGTTCTCGACTGGAGACCGTATTCGACCTGGATTCAATCGACGCTCTCGAGAAATTTCTAAGGTAACAGCAGAGGCACTTGAATCCGTTGTCCTTGTCGAGCGTTACCCACGTTCAAAGATTCGTGTTGAAATTGAAATTCTTGCTGCAGAAGCAGGAACCCGATGTGTTGGTATCACTGCAGCCGCAGTTGCTCTAGCAGATGCAGGAATTCCAATGCGTGACATGATTGTCGGAGTTGCCTCAGGTAAAATCGAAGACACAGTCGTCCTCGACCTTGACAAAGCAGAAGACAACTATGGACAAGCCGATTTGCCTGTTGGAATTCTTCCAAACACTGGCGAAATTGCCTTCTTGCAAATGGATGGAGACCTCTCAATCGAAGAGTTCAATCTTGCAATGGAGTACAATTTCAAAGCGGCTTCTGAAATTCATGAACTCATGGTTGATGCTCTAAAGCGTCGTTATGAACGAGGTGATAACTGATGGTTGAACTTGTACCTACACTCTTGCGCCAAGAACTTGA
>QQSG01000079.1:7959-11147 GCA_003602665.1 Candidatus Poseidoniales archaeon | reverse complement strand
CGACCTGTTGCTCACAGAAAGTATGAGCCAGGCCCACCATCACCACAATCCATTGAATTGGGTCGAGTTGTCGACAGAGGAATCCGTGAATCCGGTTGTATCGATATGGAGAAACTCTGTATCGTTCCTGGCGAGAAAGTATGGGGCGTCATGATCGACATCCACGTACTCTCCGACGGTGGAAACATCTTCGATGCTGCTGGACTTGCAGCAATAGCTGCATTGCGAACTGCAGTAGTTCCTGCAGAACGGTTTGATGTTGGTGAAGATCACAAATTATTGGTCAACGGCTCTCCAATCATGGCATCGTTCACTCGAGCTGGTGGAAGATTCGTTTACGACCCATCAGAAGAAGAAGAATTAGGCGGAGATGAGCGAATCCACATCACTCTTGGTGATGAAGGACACCTCCACTCCCTACAGAAGGGACTAAGAGGAGTGTTCACTCCGAGCGAATTTGCAGAGATTCTTGCGGTCGCAGAGCAGAAGTGTACTAAACTACGAGAAATGGTTGCAGAAAAGGAGGGGAACTGATTGGCTAAGAGAACCCAGAAAGCAAAGGCTACAGCACGATTCGGAGCACGTTACGGTGTTAGCGTACGACGAAATGCAGGCAGTGCACTCGCTAAGAAAAATGCAAAATATACATGTCCAGTTTGTCATTACCGCAAGGTTTCCCGTCAATCCGTAGGAATTTGGTCCTGTGGAAAGTGCGGACATACCTTTGCTGGTGGCGCATGGGAACCATTCACACGTGCTAGCGATGCTAACGCTCGTATTCTTCGACGCTCTGTTGAAGGAGCAACCACTGCTGATATGGCATTCATTGCACAACAAGCCGCACTCGATTTCGAGCGCAAGGCATCTGAAGAAGAGGAGTGATGATAAATGGCGGAGACGCCTTTTTCACTTGTTTGCACAATTCAGCGTTCGAATGTGCTTCAACGCAAAGCAATGCAAGAATCAATGATTAGTGAATCTGAAACCACTTCGATTGACGACACACAATTCAGTTTCAACTTACATGAAGCAAATGCCAAAGATCTCAGAGCAATGTGGAACACACGTATTCGTGGACTCATCGCAGCCGATGAAATTCTCAAGGTAATCCAAACCGCAGGTTCATCAACCAATAGTGATTCGAAGGAATCATGAGCACCATGGAACAACTCCAAGTTGTCGTTTCTGAAGTACAAAATGCACGCCATCAAGTTGCTACAGTTCGTGCCCAATTGCAGGAACTCAAAACTACAATTGATGCAGTAGAAAAACATCCAGAAGGTCTCTCACTTCATCGACAACTCGGCGGAGTCTTGGTTGAGGTTGATGATCGAGAAGAACTTGTTGCAGAATTGAAAGCGACTCATTCTACACTCTCAGAACATGCAGAGCGTCTCGCAGAGCATGAAGCAAAACTTGTAACAGCATATGAAGAACTCAAGAACTCACTTGAGGGAGAAGCTTGAGTTCACACAAAGAACAACTTGAAGCCATGAAATTGTGGCTTGACAATGCTTTAGCCACAGGTGCTGTTCCAGTTGTAACAGGACAAAATGGTGACATGGATACTGTTGGATCAGCAGTTGCCCTATCATCATATCATCCAGGAATGTTATCATGTGGATTGCATCTGGGCAGAGTAGCAAAAAAGATGGTTGCAAAATACGATGCCCCATTCCGAAAAATCACTGAAAAAGGAACCGCATGGCCACAAAGTATGGGAGGAATAGTCATCGTCGATGCTGGGTCACCTGACCAAGTTGGATTTGATTTACCAGATGTTCCTTTGTTGGTTATTGACCATCACGCAACGAATGGGTGGAACCTCAAAGAAAGTGATTTGATGTTACAATGGGATGTTCGAGCAACGACAGAAATAATCACACAATTCCTATCGAACCATGCACCAAATTGCCTTTCCACCAATGTTCGCAAAATGCTCTTAGCAGGCCTAATTACCGATACGGGTCGATTCAAACACGCAGATCAGTCATCATTCAATACGGCATCTCTTCTTCTTGAAGATAATGAGATAGATTATGCAGAATTCTCTGAACATCTCGAAAAAGAACAAACGAATCCGAGTGAACGAGGGAGTTTACTACGAGGAATGTCCCGTTCTAAGATTCATGCAGCAGGTGACTGGTCCCTTGTTACAACCTATGCCGGGACTCTAGAAGGAAGACTTGCTTCGATGCTCCTCGGTGTGGGATCTGATGTAACACTTGTTTCGAGATTTCGAGACGGTTCAACACGATTGACTGCCCGAGCAACCCGTAATGCCACCCTTCGTGGAGTTCATCTAGGAAAAATTATGCAAGAAGTTGCTCAACAGCATGGTGGCGAAGGCGGTGGGCATGATGGTGCAGCTGGCTGGACTGGAAAAATCGATCGTATTCGAGCAGAATCCTCTTTTATCGCTCACCTCACCTTGCAGAAGGAGTTGACCCTATGAGAGCAAAAGCACCTGGAATTTTCATCTCAAAATGGAGAGAAGAAGGACCTGTCGAAATTGAAATTGCTGAGCAATGGCGTTCAGATTTAGGATGGAATGATTGGATGACAATCATGGAAGCAGCATTATATCTTGATGCTGCGGAATTAGTCGAGCTTATTCTACCAGCATTAACTCCTGCTCAACGGGCTACATTTGATCTTGTTCGCAGAAGAATGCTTGGAGATACTCGTCTAGAAGAGGCAATAGAACATGCGCTTACCATTTGTAGAACGCCTGATACGAGAGACTTAGCACTCGAAGGCAGACTTCGTATGGAACGTGGGTTGCAACGTTTCGAACGTGGCGATACAACAGGTGCAGAGGAAGATCTTACATGGGCAGAAACTCGATTGAAATCAGTCTCTAAAGCAAGTAGAGATCATGACTTATCACTGTTAAACAAAGCAGCATTTCACATGGCTAATGGTGAAGATTTGATGGCTTTACAAGTCTATGGAGATATATCTCGAAAAGAAAACCATGCACATGAAACAATCGCCATTTCGAGATTGGGGGCGACAAGAATACATGCAAGATATGGCCACATGTTCGATGCAGCGAGGAATGCCTGGAACGGGCATGCACATGCGATTTTAGCACAGCAACCAACCATGGCCATCGAAGCAGGTTCTCTCTTCCTGGACCTAACCATTGAACATCAAGATGAACAAGCCATTCGTTTCCAAGAACA
>QQSG01000079.1:588-7919 GCA_003602665.1 Candidatus Poseidoniales archaeon | reverse complement strand
CCAGCGCTCTCTGTCCATCCTGATGATGTCAATGGTGTCTTTTCATGGTGCATGGAAAGTCTCGAGAAGACTCCAGATGGGGAAGATCGTCCAGATTTGAGAGCGATGGTTATGATGGCAAACCGTCTTGATAAATTTGAACAAATGGATTGGTTAGTTGGCAAGCCAGAGCAGGTTCAAGATTCAATGCTTGTTGCAGTTATTCTCGGTTGTAGCATTGATGAACATCAGCACAAGAAATGGACTGAACGACTCCAACAACTAATGCCCTAATTCTATAGAGTCAACCCATACGCTCAAATCTCTAACCTCTTGGGCATCCCAATGAGTGAATGGTGGGACTTCATCAAACCAACGTACTTCGCTAACAACTTTGTCATCGACTGTCCAAAAATGTTGATCAAATGGGACCTGTTCTGAATCAACAGAAACCAATCCAACCCATCCATCTGGATAGTAATCAGTATTCCATGCAATCAAGGTTCCTTTACCGCCAACCTCTTCCTGAAGTTCTCTCATTAAAGCCGCTTCAGGAGTTTCTCCTTCTTCGACATGCCCTCCAGGAAATTCCCATCCTCTATCTGGATGGCGAACCATCAGAATATTCCCTTCATGGATCACTGACTTGCGATTACTCGATTCAACGACATAAGCCAGTACAAAGGTTGGATTCATCACAACACCTACATCAAACTACGACATTTCTCGAGGTAAGAATCAGCCCACTCTTCACCCGAGGCTACGAGCCTGCGAGCTAAAAAGAAGGCCTCAGAAATATTATTTGATTCAATTAGGACATCCAATTTAGCTATGTCAGGATGCACAAATTTCTCAGGTACCTCTGAAACGGTTCCTTCTGAATGCGTTAATTCGACGGTTCTTACACGACGTGTCAAGGATTCCATCTGTTCAAGGAATCCGGTTCGGTGTTTGAGTTCAGGACCACTCCATGGTTGTGACTCTCCACCATCCATAGATGTTGTGAGTCTTAGGAGGAACTCATCACGAGCAGGAAGATGAGGGCGTAAAGTTTGGACATGATCGTAGCAAGACCACGCTGAATCAGTTTCTTTCCTTCGTTCATGCAATCGTCCAAGTTGCATCCATAATTCATGATTCGAAGGACGATGGGCGAGAAGATGACGACATAATTCGATGAACAAGTCTTCGAATCCTTGGAGTCGTAATTGTTCAATTCGGCGACCATAAATGATGTTAGCACGTTGGTCTCTGAAATCTAAATCTCGACAACGATCTGCAAAGTCGGCAATTTCGAGAAGAACTTCGTCGCTTTGAGAATCCCCACCACCTCTTGCCACAAGTGCATCCCACCAAGCATCTGCAGTAAGTGGATCTCGATTAAAAGCAGCCTCAAGGAGTTCAACTCCGTATTCAAGATAGTTCAGATTTTTCAGTTTTTCAAATTGATTAACATCTCTTCCAAGCACAGTAAATATATCTTCAAGAACAATTCCTAAACCATCATTGTCACTGAGAAGTACTTTGATATCAGAAAGACAACGCCAATTTCTTTCATCAGTAAAATCATGCAAAATAGCTTGTCGAGCATTCTGTTCTGCCCATTGATAATTTGATTCGGAACGTTCTGGGTCACTCTTCGCTAGACGAACGAACTTCTGGGCTTGGGAACGATATCTGTTGCCCAAGTTTCTTCGTGGATGTTGTAAATTATCTCCACTATGCTCTCGCATGGTGACCCTCCTATTGGACACTCTGATAGCCTTCTGGGTTATCTCCGTGATGGATGGTTGCATCGAAACCAACCTTAGATGTGTTACCATCCTCATATCTCGATGGATCGAGACTTGACCCTTTTTGATTACTGTAAATGTACGTATCTCGGTCAGGTTGCCAACGAGTCACCATTGCCCATTCGACACGGACAGGATTGCCAATATCGATATCTTCATCCACAATCGTTACCATCTTCATTGAGCGATGACCGGCCAATGCTGCTTCTATCGCTTTCTTTGAATCCCCTTCGTCATGCTTGCGAATCTTTACCACCGCAGCAAGCCAACCACATCCGCCTTCTGTCATGTGAACATCAATACAATCAACAACTTCAGAAACTGCATCTTTGATTGTTGGCGCACGAGGTAATCCCATGAGGGTTTTATGCTCGGCCTCACCGGGTATCAGTGCATGGAAGATCGGTTCATTCCTGTGAAGAACTCCATCGACTTCGATAACTGGCTGTTGACGAACATCATCAACCGTCCCAGTAATGTCCACATAGGGTCCTTCATCGCAGTCCTCGGTTGTAATTCGTCCCCACATCGCATATTCCGCATTTGCTGGAACTTGGATTCCGTTTGGTAAAGCAACGAGTTCAAGAGGGGTTTCGTAGAGTTTCTCGTGAAGTGCAGCTGCTATGGATAATTCATCAATCGGTTCATCGAACGACATTGCCCCCGCAAGAAGCACCACAGGATCTGGAGCGTTGACAATTGCAATGTTTACTTCATGGCCTTTTGATCTCGCTTCGTCGACCATTGTTCTGAGATGACGTGGTACGAGGCGAACAACAAGGTGCGATTCATCTCGCAGGAATTGTCGATGGAAACTCATGTTTCTGCGACCATCTACTTCGGCAATAATTACGCTAGCGGACATGTATCGACCACGGTCTTGAGGCCAATGATGTGGAATCGGTAATGCTGTGAGATTCACTTCTTCTTGCATACAATCGTACACAGGCGATTCAGAAGGTGAAACAATAATGGGTTCACTTGGATTCTTCATAGCCCAAGCCAGTGTATCGATATAGACGCCAGGTTCAATTCCTATTGCTTCACAGAGTCTATCTCTCGTAAGCATATTTACTGCAATTTTGTGCCCATTGGCTTCAGAAATGTTGTCAAACAGCAACATCGGATGATTGTGTTCTCTGCTGTAGTCCCAAACACCGTGGATCAAACTGACCTCATCTTGGACAAGCCGAGCATGCGTTAAATGATCCCTGAATGCCATGATTCACACCTCAGAATTTAGTTTGTGTATCTTCTTGGTACCGTGCTTGAACAGACCCACTTTCTGCTGTTGGTGCAGAGAGCAAGTTGATTCCAAAAAGAGCACATAAAAACCCGAGAACATGACTTGTCAGAAGGTCGCTGGTATCAGAGACGAACTCAACCCAATGATTAGCTATCACGATAAGACCCAATAATATAGTAATTAACGCCAAAAGTGGTCGCATCGATTGTGGAATCATAACTCTACTATAGGCATCCTATTTATGATGTTATTCTTCGGTACATTTCTGTAAATATTTCAGGCCTATCAAACGGCGACTTGATATATGAAAGCAAAGTCGCAAAGTTGCTCGAATGAGGGATTATCATGGGTAGAGGACTGTTTGCAGGCGCCAAGATGGCTAAGGATCGACAAAAATTCCGCTGGTCGGACCGTCGTTACAAGAAGCGTATGCTCAAGTCTCGTGCACGTCACGACCCGCTTGCTGGGTCCACACAAGCCAAAGGCATCGTCATTGAAAAAGTCGGTATTGAGGCTAAACAACCAAACTCAGGAATTCGAAAAGCCGTCAAGATTTCACTTATCAAAAACGGAAATAAACTCACAGCTTTCGCTCCCGGCGATGGTGCAATCAACTTCATCGATGAACACGATGAAGTNATGGTCGAAGGTATCGGTGGACGCATGGGTCGTTCATACGGAGATATTCCCGGTGTCCGATACAAGGTCATCCAAGTTAACGGTGTTTCACTCGATGAAATGGTCCGTGGACGAAAGGAGAAGCCTATCCGCTGAGGTGTAGAAAATGACAGAAGAAGAAACCGTAGTAGACGAACGCCCAATCGCTGGGATCGGAACCTTAGTTTTTGGAAAGTGGGATGCTGCTGAAGTAACCTGCAATGACCCAGGACTTGCCCCCTATGTCAATCTCTCAACAGTCGGCGTACCTCATTCAGGCGGGCGTCACGCAAACATGTGGTTTGGAAAATCCAAACTCAGCGTTGTAGAACGCTACATCAACAAACTCATGCGAACTGGATCTTACACCGGTAAGAAACAAAGCGCAATGAAGGCATTTGAATCAGCACTCGATTCTATCGCAGAACGACGCAAGACAAACCCATTGCAGGTTTTTGTCGATGCTATTTGTCATGCAGCCCCAATGGAAGAAATTACCCGAATCAAATTCGGTGCAGTTTCCCAACCAAAGGCCGTAGACTCTTCACCTTCCCGCCGACTCGATGTCGCTCTGAAGAACCTTGCAAAAGGTGCACAACAAGGAACACACAAATCCAAGAGAACCTTGAAGCAGTGCATCATTAATGAACTCAACAAAGCTTCCGAAGGAGACTCTACGTCATATGCGGTTTCTAAGAGAGAAGAAGTTGAAAGAATCGCTGCTTCCGCACGATGAAGTCGAGAAGGTCACGGAAGAATTCCGTGGAACTTTTGCGACTCACTTAAGAACCCCATTCAAGTGGGCGAAATGAACCAGACAGGTGGACACCATGGGACGAAAAGAAGACAACATCAGAAAGGCTACAGAAGTCATGCACATCCTGCCGCAAATTCGCAATCTATGTATTGCTGCGCACATTGATCACGGAAAGACCACTCTCTCTGACAACCTCATCGCAGGTGCAGGTATGATGTCCAGCGACCTTGCTGGTGCTGCTCGTGTTCTTGACTTCGACGAGCAGGAATCTGCACGTGGAATTACAATTAACGCAGCTTCTGCTTCTATGGTTCACGCCGTAGACGGTACTGATTACCTCATCAACCTCATCGACACACCAGGTCACGTTGACTTCGGTGGAGACGTTACACGTGCTATGCGTGCAGTTGACGGATGTTTCATCTTGGCTTGTGCTGTTGAAGGCCCAATGCCTCAGACTGAAACTGTTGTTCGTCAAGCACTCAAAGAAAAGGTGAAGCCTGTTCTTTTCATTAACAAAGTCGATCGACTCATCAATGAACTGCAGGTTACCCCTGAAGATATGCTCAAGCGATTCGAAGAGACCATTACCAAGGTCAACAGACTCATCAAGCAATTCGCTCCTGAAGAATTTAAGAAATCCTGGCAAGTTAGTGTCATGGACGGAACTGTTGCTTTCGGCAGTGCATACCACAACTGGGGAATTACCATCCCTTACATGAAGAAGTCTGGCGTCTCAATGACCGATATCTTCCGATATTGTAACGAAGAGAAGCAAAAGGAATTGGCAGTAAAAGCACCAGTTCATGAAGTTCTTCTTGACATGGCAGTTACGAAACTCCCAGGCCCAGTTGAAGCACAACCATACCGTATCCCGAACATTTGGACCGGCGACCTTGACTCTGAAATTGGAAAGGCAATGGTCAGTTGTGACCCAGAGGCAGAGCTTGCTATGATGATCACAAAGATCTGGATGGATCCACACGCAGGAGAAGTTGCAGTCGGTCGTATTTACTCAGGGGCTATTGCACAAGGTGAATCCGTTTACGCTATTGGAGCATCCAAGGCAGAGCGTGTTCAACAAGTCAGTATGATGGTCGGTGGAGATAGAATCACAGTACCAAAGGTTGTGGCAGGAAATATTGCCGCACTCACAGGTATTCGAAGTGCTGCAGCAGGTGTAACACTTTCACGAGACAAGGATTTCACACCATTCGAAGCAATCCGTCACTATTCAGACCCTGTTGTTACAGTGGCTGTTGAACCGAAGAGCATGAAGGACCTTCCAAAGTTCATCGATGCTCTACGTTCTCTGGCTAAGTCGGATGCTTCCCTTAAGGTCACAACAAACCAAGAAACAGGAGAAGCATTGTTGGCAGGAATGGGAGAACTTCACCTTGAGATTACTGTTTACAGAATCGAAGAGGAACAGAACATCAAGGTAAGTGTCAGCCCACCTATCGTTGTTTACAGAGAAGGTCTTCAAGGAAGCAACCGTGGCCGAGCGTTTGAAGGTAAGTCCCCAAACCGACACAACCGTTTCTTCTTCGAAGTGGAACCACTAACACCAGAAGTTGTAGCAGCGCTACGTTCTGGTGAATTCAAAGAAGGTACAGTTCGCCCTAATGATGGTAAAGAAGTCGGAAACAAATTCGGAGCTCTCGGAATGGACAAGGATCTGATGCGTAAGATTTACGCTATTAACGGAACCAACGTTCTTGTCAATGACACAAAGGGTATTCAAGGACTTCACGAAACCCGTGAATTGATCATTGAAGCATTCAACGAAGTCTGTGTCAAGGGACCAATCGCTGATGAGCCTGTTCAGGGAATGTTTGTCCGTCTTACTGACGCCAAACTCCACGAAGACGCAATTCACAGAGGACCTGCACAAACAATTCCTGCTGTTCGTAATGGACTGAAGGGTGCAATGATGCGAGCTAAGACAATCATTCTCGAACCAATGCAGAAAGCATTCGTTTCAGTACCAAACGATTGGCTCGGTCAAGTAACTCGTGAAGTCACCAACCGTCGTGGAATCATCGAAGACATGCCAAGTGAAGGCGAAGTTACAACCGTCATTGGTGTACTACCAATCGCTGAAACATTCGGTTTCTCGAACGATATTCGAGCAGCATCTCAAGGACGTGCGGTATGGAACACAGAGAATCTTGGATTCGAAATGCTTCCACCACAATTATTCGACAAGGTTGTCGCTCAAATTCGAACCCGTAAGGGATTGAAGCCAGAGCCAAACTCAGAATCATACTACTCTGATTGAGCATGTTGACTGGATCTGTCCTCGGCATCTTTGCCACAGAGGAAGGTGGAGTTCCAAAACCATCTGTTGATTCAATAGATGTACGTCTAAACGGAGTTTTTGGAGAACGCATTCGTGACACAAAGCATCACGGTGGTCCAAAACGAGCTGTGTGTATACTCTCGAATCAAACACTTGAATTTCTTCAGAATGAGGGACATCCAATTAGCGGCGGGTCAACTGGAGAAAACCTCCTTATCGATGTTGATGAAGAATTCCTTCGCCCTGGAGTTCGTTTAAAATTCGCACATGTGGAATTAGAGATTACATCTCCTGCACCACCGTGTAGAACAATTCAAGCATCATTTACGAATGGAGATTTCAAACAATTATCTCACAAATTGAACCCACAAAGGACGCGATGGTATGCTCAAGTCATCCAAGAAGGAATGATCCATGTCGATGAAGTCGTTGATATCAGCTCAAACGCTTGAGTTGAAGATCGGTTAATTCACGAAGTGCAAGCATTGCTGGACCATCAGGCAAACGATCGAGGCAAGCATGGGCATTTTTGTGATAGTAATTGGCTTTTTCACGAGCATATTCAATTGAACCCAGTTGTTTTAGTGACTCCACACC
>QQSG01000079.1:0-503 GCA_003602665.1 Candidatus Poseidoniales archaeon | reverse complement strand
AAAGCGTGGATAACCATCAGAGTTTGTTTACCTTGGGCAACATCAGATCCAGTAGGCTTACCCAAGGTTTTGGAGTCCGAAAGAACATCAATTAAATCATCCATAAGTTGGAAGCAGAGACCAACGGAAAGACCCCATTCCGACATACAATCGATGACGTCTTGATCTGCTCCGGCCACCTGTGCCCCTAATTCTGCACAAATTTGGAACATAACAGCAGTTTTACCCTCAATCATTTCCAGATATTCCTCTTCATTGACTCGGTCTCTTGTTTCAAATTCAATGTCCAGCTGTTGCCCTTCAGAAACTCGACGAACCATCCAAGCAATTCTGTTGACAAGAGAAGGAATGTCTTGCAATTCGATGTTAGCCGACATGACAAGACGCTCGAATGCTATAGCCAACATTGCATCCCCTGCGTTGATTGCAGTTGGAACATCATATTCTACGTGAACAGCATTTCTACCTCGTCGAATTTCATCATCGTCCATAATGTCATCATG
>QQSG01000078.1 GCA_003602665.1 Candidatus Poseidoniales archaeon | reverse complement strand
ATGCAATACACTGGACGGTCATGCCGAAGTGCTAGTCGATGTAAGCGACGGGGTTCGGGATCAGGAAATCTACCTGTTTGAATTTCATCAAGTTGAAGAAGATCCTGGATAAGAACAGAGTCAATTCCACCTCCAAGAACTGCTGAAGTGAGATTGATACCTTGAGATTCTACTTCAGAAGCCTCCTCCAGTTCCCAAACATCTTCTATTTCAGGACCTTCCAATAGAGCGATTGCATGCCATTCAATTCTTGGACGTAATTGACGTGGATGGACGGTCGTTGGAAGAACACCGTGAAGAACGATCGTACCGCCATCAGGGTCTTTCCAGACCACATCCTCCCATTCCAATTCCACAGACAAGTGGTCACGACCTTTACTGGTTGTTGACCCAATCTTTGAGTGTAGCAATGTCCCAACCCTGGTCGAAATAACCTTGGATTTCTTCTTGCGACCATTGTGGGAATTCACGCATGGCTTCAGCCATCTGCGGAGTAACATCAGCAGGCGGGCTTTGAGGACCGGAGTATTGGCCTGGAAGATCTGCATATGCCTTTCCATCATCTTCGTCTTCATACATGTAAGCGTCAACTCCATCTGAGTTGTTACGGCGTACGAGGACAAGTCCAACGATTCCCATCACGAGAATCAATCCGATTAGAATGACGATAACAAGCATCAATCCACCCGAATCATCGCTTTCACTTGCAACCTTCACGTTGAAACTATCACCGCTCGATGAACCGTTGTAGAGAAGATCTCCCGTTACATCATCATAGATGAGATAGTACATTCCAGTTGTTGGATTTGCGAATGCTTCGAGCGTTACTTCAACATCCAGTTCTCCATCGATGAGAATTGCATCAGAAGTGATGGTGGTTTCTGTAATCGGAATTCCTCCATCAACTACGGACTGGACTCGTAGAGTTACTTGTCCTGCTTTTGAACCGGTGTTGACAACTTCAATCGTCAAGGTCATTGCTTCATCTACTTCAGGCGAACGTGGAGTCAAATCGACTTCCTTTACAGCGAAACTAGCTTCTTCATAAATGAATGAATACAGCGAGTTATACCGTGATTCAGAGGAATAGATAGGCGCAACAGAGCCATCAGATGGGCCTCCACCAAGCACTGCTGAACCTGCTGAATCTGCTCCTGTTATCCAGAAGACAACTTCGATGTTTCCGATTTGCTCTTGCGTTGGCAACTCATTTTCATCAACAGCAGGCCATAGGTCGACACAGTCTGCGCTTGCAGCGTATCCACCCGCAACAGGCGAGAGTGACAATTCTTCGGTCAAAGGATCAGTACCATGAATCGTTCCAAAGTATGGCCATGTGATATCGTTTGTTGGATCAACATAGAATTTCCATGCCACGGATACATCACCTTCGAACAAGGCTTCCTTCTCAGAAATTTGGAGTTCAATATCTACGCATCTGAAGTTCGAGGTTGAAATCGTTTCGTCAAGAACTGAATTCGCTTCGTCACGAACTGTCCACGTGTTCGATGTAACCACTGGGGCGTTTGCATCGACTTTGAGAACGAACTCTGCACATCCATAAGAGGTCGAGAAGGAACATATCGCATCTGTAGTATCAACTGCTCCATCTGGGAGATTGACCAGCCTAAACATGTAGGTGTACTCGTTTGTTGAGGTTGGGGCGGTGATGTTGATATCAAATGAACCACCAGTAAATGCGTGGTATGTCGGTTGCCCATCCTGCTTCGAACCATCCGCTCCACCAGCGCCATAGGCGAAGTATTGAACACCATTCGCTGTACTTGGTTGAGCAGCCATACGAGTGACTTCAAGGGTCAATTCCATTTCAGGTAGAATAAATACGCTGTCCGACCATCCATCAATGTAGGTATATTGTCCTGCAAACGAAACAGTATCTCCAGGGAATACGTATCCTTGACGAACGTCTTTTGTTATCGAACCAGTGATGTCCGTAAAGAATGGAGTAATCATCAGATCATTCACTTCATCAGTTCTAACATCGAGTCTGATTCCATCGGAATACAACCATTTGGTGATGTCCGTAGTGGAACCATCGAGTTTTCTTTTCACCTCTCCATCAAGGTCGGCGATTGTCACGGCGGGACTTGATTCTGAAGAGAGCCCGATTACACCCCAATCTATGATGAATGGGAGATCGAGATAAAATTCATCTGTAAATGGGTTGATCAGGGCTCCACCATCCATTCGCAAAAGTTGAGGACCATCTGAATTTTCACTCTCTTCGACGATTGTAATGTAAGGGCTATCTGTCCATGCAGTCTCATTACGTGGGAAATAATACAGATCTAAATCCGTGCGAGTTACGTCTAATTCAACCTTGATATAATCAATGTCTCTCCAACCGTTTCGATCTTCTGCATCAACGATGAGATGGTATTCATTACCAGCGTACATTGTCTTGTTCCATTCACCGTCGTAGAGGGGATGATTGGAATTGAGTAGCGGACGTCCAGCAGAGTTTTCAAACTCAACCGTAAGAACTTCAGGAGACTTCGATGGCATTGAAGCATAGGTTACTTCGTCATTGAAAATTCCAGCTCCTCCTGCATCAATTGAATTTCCTGCAAGATCATATCCTTCGAGGAACATACTGACTCTTCCAACAGGATCTTTCTCTTGGTTTGCTAGGTCGTTGTAGTTGCCAGTATAGTTTGCAGTTGGATACGCTCCGTCACCGGTCAAGGCTACTGTAGCATATTCTGAAGGGTCTGCTATACCATCGCTGTTCGCATCGTGCTGGTATTCAACCCAGTAAAAGAGGTCAATTGTTGCAGGCAAATCTTGGAGATCGGTCACTCCAACCTTGATGTATTGATTGTTGGATGGGATGACCCATGTATCGTCAACGAGTGATCTCCAATTCGATTCGTAGTTCGGATCGACTTGTCCATTGAGCACCTTGACTGAAATGAGTTCTGGTGCAAATTGGTCTATTGTAAGATTAAATGGAATTGCACAGTCGTTATCTGGTCTGAATTCTGAAGCAGGACAAACGGTATCTCCACCTTCGTATCCAGTTATTCTGAAGCGGTATACGTGGTCTCCTGCTGTGGTTGGGCCCAAGTCGACAGTCCAGTCAAAGTCTCCACTGATGGTTCCAGATTGATTTGCGATTTCAGACCATTCAAAGACAGGGTTTTCTCCAGTACTGTTGATGCTTCTTTCTTCAACGACGGTGAAGTAAGAGAGAGGGTCTGGGGAAACAGCGAGTGCCTCTAAGCGAATACTTCCTGTTAATCTCAAATTTCGGTTTGTGTTTCCAGCATCCAAGTTCTGAGCAACCCCTTCCTCGTTGAGGATTGAAAACGCTGTGATTCCAACATCATTCTCTACAGCATTACCGCCTGGTGGAGCAAGAACGATAGCAGATGGTAGCCCATTGACGCCGTTTGTTGCTTTTTGTCCAGCATAGATTTTTACTTCTTCCGTATCTTCCCAAACATTGTTGACGGTAAATCTCCAGGTGATTTCTTTTCCTTCAGAGATGACTGCAACACTTGAGGACTGGAGTGTAATGTATCCATTAGAGTTCTCAACTTCTCCAAATCCGTTGAGATCTGAATACGACAGTTCAATGTTTCCAGTCACAGATTCAAACATGAGATTCGCTTCTTGGAATTGCGCTCCGGTAAGTGCAGAGACTGTGTGCGTGGTGGTTATTTCGTAAATTTCTCCGTTTGGATAAAGACCGATTGGGTTTCCAACAAGCGTTGCTGTTGTGACGTATCCTGGGGAAGTAATAACTGAGAGACTGGAAAGAGAAAGACCCCCTCCAGTGGTTGAGTGAACAACAATTGGTACTGTTGCACTTCCAGATGTTGATGTGGATAATGCAACACCTTGCGCGAGTTCAGAAGCAAAGCGATTACCAGTTGAGAGGTAATGAGTAAGGTCGTATACAACATCAAGTCCAATGAGATCGATTGTTCCGCCGCTTGAAGCGTTCAGACTTTCAATACTAAATCTGAATTTCTTCCATCCATTTCCATTCGCATCGATATGTGCTGTTGGCGTCAGACTGCTTTGCATCAAGGTATTGAGAGCATTAGAGAGGTTCATCTCAACAGGATACATCTCTGAGAAACCATCTGTTTGGTTTCCAATGCTTCCTAGTTCAACTTCTTCGAGACCCGATAAGAGCGACCAGTCAAATCCTTCATTTGCGTTGGTAGTCGAGGTAATTTGGTTGTTCTCGAACGAAACTTCAGCAGCCCGAATGGTTGCACCAACCGGGAGCATGAATTCCCCTCCGTCGACAGAACCACTCAATCCAAGAGCGAGTGTTCTGCTTTCAGAGCCATAGTGAACGTCGTTAGCGTCCTTTGAACTAATGAACAATGTTTGACGCCCGAACATGTCGAAAGCGGGTTCATCGAAAGCGTACTCCATATCGCCGTCACCAGCTACATCGATGCGTACATTTTCTGCGTAATGAGCAAATTCAAGATCGAACCACATCCCTGCTACATCACATGGATTTTGATAACTTAACACAGCAGATAAATCGAATGCTGATGAAGGCATTCCCGCAGTTTCTCCCAATGTATACTTGACGTTGTTTTGCATAATCACGTCATGTCCATTCATAGAAACGGATATTTCAGGATTTTCAGAACAGTCATCCTGTATGTACGGAGTGACTGAAGCGATGGGATGTGCGAAATGTGAGCGGAACTGGTCCGTTGTGAAAGCAGTATCAATCAGTTGAGGATTGTACATCATAAAATCACCAAGTCCTTGAGATGACCAAATGCCGTTCTGTGGAGGATTTGGGGAAATAATAGTCTGGTTAAATCCAGTTCCTACTCGAGTACCTATCGAGAAACCATGGAAAATTGGTGTTGAGAGTTGATCTGGGCCAGAATCGAAATTGAACTTTAGGTCAACCGTTGGATATGTTGATGAATTGATGTCCCACAATTCAAGAACTGTACCGACTAAGCCCGACATTGAGTTGTTATTGTTGTCTACAACATTTTGTCCAGTCAATGGGTCTATAATGTCAACAGAAAGCACTGCAGTAGAGGTTGTTTCTGCTTCTATTGTCAGCAAACCATACCCATTTGGATGGTTGTCACCCCCACCAACATTTGGCAAAATTCCACGTACACCCATCCATCCTGATTGAGGAAGAACACTTCCGAATCGGAAGTTATCGATGTACCATCCTGGCATTGTGTTGTTGTCCAAGGAATAAGACCCTGAAAGCGGGATAGCATTGTGTTCCAATACAAACCGAAGTTGAACATATGAGCCCCCGTAACTGGATAAGTCGAGTTTCATGTTGCCCCAACCATCTGCGTTAAACCCAGAAATGGAGGAACCACCGAGAGCGTATTCGTCGTACTGAACGCCATTACATGCTCCGTTAATTTTTTGATTCGCTTGACCACTACCAACCTGATAATAACCTGCTCCGAAAGAGACACCGCTTGAGTTTTGGATGTCAAAGTCAATGTGTTCAAATTGATGGAGAACTGGATCGAAGAATGGAGTGTTTGCGAAGCGAATCTCAACATAGGCACAATCCGCATACCTGTAGTTCGGGTTGGTGGTCGATGTGGAGTGAGTTGCAAGTTGATGCCATGAATCGAAGTAGGCAGAAGGATCCTTAATGGCAGCAGAGGTCAGGTCAAGTGTTGGTGAAAGAAGAGTTTGTTTGTATGCTGACCCACCGTTATCATCTGTGTAATCGATATCGAATAATCCGGTCCCCCAGCAGTCACTTCCAGATGCACAATTAGAAGGAAGCACAGCTCCTCCGAATAATGAACCATGCTCCCATGGAGCACCTGAACTTGGTGGCGGAGAAGTCGTATCCATGAAGCCTGCTTGGTCACTCTCGAAGTCTGTCAAGAGGCCTTCAGCCTTGAGTGAAACTGGTGTTGATGTGGCTCCGTCTTCAAATTGGAAATCAGTCGGTTGAGAAAAGGAGGTTTTCTGTCCGTTGTAATTCGGGTTCCATACACGAGGCATTGTTTCGATATCGATGCGAGTATGGGCACCGTGGATTGCAGGTGTTGTTGAGACTGCAACACTTGCTGATGTGATTGATTCACCAGCGGGCAGGTCAACCGAACCATCGACTTCGTTCATGTACGTCGAAGCGTCATCAAGTACAATCTCGACTTCACTTGTACCTGAACTGAAATCTGATATGCTTGCAGCGGTTGCTAGCGGGGTCAGTATCATCAAAGTCACAAGGAAAAATGCAATTTTTGTTCGTCCATCAGTAGAAGCCATGGTTTCACCTATGTTCTGCGTATCGACTCTGCTCTAAAACTTCGTCGCTTAAATGACTACATTGCTTTGAAAGGTGATATTACTCAGATAAATAGTAAATTTCTCACGTTCTGACTCCATGTATTCATATTGGAGAGGGGGCTGGGTCTTATCATGAAGCCATTCTCAACCGAGCCAGTGATGTTGATTGAAGAGGTATTTCCTCAGGACACAAACTCATACAATACACTCTTCGGAGGACGTTTACTTTCCGTTATGGACAAAGCTGCCGGCATTGCATGTTCTAAATTTGCACACAGAGAATTTGTTACAATCTCAATTGATACATTGACCTTCAAAGCCCCTGCAAGACAAGGCGATCTCATCGAAGTAACTGGCCGAGTCGTATTCACGAGTACGCACACAGCAGGAGTGAAAGTTACAGCCTGTGCTATGACAAAGTCAGATTGGGAAACACGAGTTATCTGTGAAGGCTATTTCTTCATGGTTGCAATCGATTCGATGATGAGACCTATTCCAATCCCACAACTTGTCCCTGAATCCGAGGAAGACATGAGCGAGTGGAAGAAAGCCGAAGAAATTCGGGAAAACATGCTCTCAAAGCGTAATTCCGAATGAGAGCATTGATGAAAGAATGGCTTGTGGATTGACACATGCCAGTTCTTAACATCGCCATGGTTGGAAGCGACGACCTAGCACGAAGCATTGCAAAACCAACCGACCAAAGAGACGTCCACACCTACGTGAACAAAGACATGATCAACGGTGAAGCACAGATTCTCTCATTGATTCGCCCTGCAAAATATCCAGAACGTTTGCGCCCATTGCTCAATGCTCTTTCCGCAGCACGTGCTGGCCTTGTCGAGATTACTGCAATTGATGCAACTCTAGGCGAAGCACTCGTCGCTTTTGCAAGTGCAAACATCAAACAGGGAATTGCTGTAATCCGCCCGCCTCAAGGCGAATGGGTTGACGAAGACATGGCTAAGACTCTCTTCAAGCAAGCAGGGTTAACCGATTGGACCTTCGAAAAGGACGACGGACCAGGATTGAGAACTGCATTGTATGGGATTATGGATTCTATGGCAGAGGAACTTCAAATGGTTGAACAACAACCTCTCGTCGTCCCAATTGATCAACACTTCAACGTGAAAGGGATTGGCCTTGTTGCAATTGGATATGTCCAATCTGGAAGTGTTTCTGTTCATGACGAAATTACAATGCTTCCATCGGGAGGAAGTGGTTCTGTAAAATCACTGCAAGTTATGGACGATGATGTCCCGAAAGCTGGCGCTGGAGACAGAGTAGGTATCGCCCTTCGCAATGCGAAAGAAGAATCACTAAGCGGAACATGCTTGATTGTTCTACCCGAACTTGAAGATAAGAGAAAGGATATACACAGACCTCTTGCTTTGGAATCGCATTCATTGTCCCAAATAAGTCTCAACATATCTCCTTTCCAAAAGCGGAAATTGACAGTAGGTGACGTCCTTCATGCTTCGATTGATTTGCAGTTTGTTGTAGGTCGTGTCGAAGCCATAGATGGCGGTATTGGAACTGTTCGTTGGGAGACACCTCTCTTGCAACGTATCGAAAACCCCCCCTCGGTGTTGATCGCTCAACTCGATTCCAAACCAAGAATTATGGGCGATGCGAATTTGAAGAAACTCGAATAAATCGGCGTTGAAAATCTCGTCCTCGAACGCCCTTCTCAATCTCATACTTTAGGGATGCATTGATAATGGGCTGGTTCTACTGCGGGATGGGATGCAGACCAACAGGCGCAACGAACGCCTTGCGGAGAATGGGGAGAGAGTATCTCTTCACGGTCTACGCTTGGTAGGAGAAGGAGGTAAGGCGAGAGCAAGCCTTACCAATTCTCGAGTATCCTTTGAGTTCAAAAACGGAAATTGCCTTGATTTTCGATATGACTCTGTCGCCAGAATGCAGCACCACAACACCACGCTCGTCCCTGCATGGATTGCATTCATTGGCGTTTGTGCACTCTACGCCTCTTGGCGTATCATCACTCCCGCTGACCTTCGAGTGTTCGCATTCTTAGCCGGCATAGTCCTGATTTCGAGTTGGGGCCTTACTAAGCGTCCGACTCTTACATTGGATATGCTACTGGGCGACTGCCATGTCATTTATGGAAACGATTCCAAGTTACTCGAACTCTCAATGCTGATTGGAAGAATGAATGATGGAATGACGCTTGAGCAAGCTAAGATCGGAACTGAGATGATGAACCAAGATGTCGATTATCCGCGCGAAGCAGCTCAAGAAGCATACGATGAATTGCCAAGCCCTCCAGTTGATTTAGTCCCTTCAGCAAGCATCACCGCATTTCTAGACACTGGAAATACACCAGGTGATGGATTTGAAATCGATGAGGAAACAATTCCCCGATGGGCTAATGATGCCATGAATCAAAACCCATCTGTTGAACACGGAATCATTGCACGAGGACGACAACATATCTCAACGCGAAGGGGATATGGAGAATATGAACATCAACATC
>QQSG01000077.1:2188-11816 GCA_003602665.1 Candidatus Poseidoniales archaeon | reverse complement strand
GCGGGAGATTACTGGGGGACTCACAACTATGGCCCATTGGCTGGTGGTGAATTCGAATCCTTCTCTCGGCAAAAACATGGCTTTTATCTCGTAACCAGACTCACTGGCTATACTGTTGATACAGCATTAGAACTCATCGAAAAGGCCAACAACAGTCTTGGTCAGCGTGGAACGACTGTGCTTGATTTGGCAACAAATCGTAATGGCTCTGGATACAAATTCTGGAATGACGACCTCTATGCTGCGAACACAACACTTACTGAAACATACAATCAGACGGTCATCTTCGACGAAGAAACTGGCTTTGTAACAAACATTAGCAATGTGATGGGTTATGCATCCTGGGGTTCGAACGATGGGAATTGGGCTTCAAGTTGGGCAAAGAATTCTGGTTTTGACACTGACAGCTCATCGTGGTCGAGTGGTGTAAAGCACTGGAATGCAACTGCTCCAACCCTTTCACCAGGCGATACATTTGCGTGGTCCTATCAAACCCAAACCAAGAAAGGAGGAAACGGAGCGATTGAAGCAGCAATGTCTGCAACCTGTTCTGAAGAATCTGGAAATGGGACTCAGGGAATCTATTCTGAATTCTTTGATAATGAAGGTGTGAGTTTCAATACTGGTTCAATGCCATCGCTCATCGATCGAGTTCCCGATCATGTTCGCCTTGAATCGTCCTTACAATACAACTCAATGTATGCTGCATATCCAGGATTGGATGATCGTTTCAAAAACAATTGGGGCGCTCGGTTTAGCGGTCTAATCGACATTCCAGAGACCGGGAATTGGACCTTCTTCCTCACGAGTGATGATGGTTCAGAATTCTGGATCGATGGAGTCAGCTTGGTCACAAACTACGGCTCACACGGTATGCGGGAATTATCTGGATTCCGAAATCTAACTGCAGGATTGCATGACTTCCGTGCTGAATTCTTCCAAGGCGGTGGACCTCACGGATTGAAACTCTCCTGGTCTGGACCGAATCAAAGCAAGGCTCTGGTCCCTTCAACAGCATTCTTTGTGGCCAATGCCACACCTCCATCACCATCTACGCTTCTCCATGCTTGGAATTTTGATGAAGGCACTGGGATGGAAACAAACGACTCAGTTGATGTGAATGCCTCGCTTACACTACACAACATGGATTCCTCAAATTGGCGTGTTTGTCCTGATGGAGGATGTTTGTGGTTTGATGGAGTCGATGATTACGTCGAAGTTGATGTTGATGATTGGGTTGGGAATTTTACAGTAAGTCAATGGGTTTGGGCGAATTCAACAACCCTTCCAGATTATGCTTCAGTCTTTGCAGTCTCCGATAATGCAGGTTCAAACACCTCGTTCCAACACGCGATTTTCAATGGTGAATGGCGGTTGCACAACAATCAAACACATACCTTTGGAGACGTAGAGGCACAACAATGGATGCATCTTGTCACAGTGTTTGAAAGTGGGAATGTTCGACAATACTTGGATGGTGTTCTGGTTAGAACCACAACCTTCCCGTCTGGTTCATTGAACAACATCGACTTGTACAAACTTGGTGTGAACCGAGCCCAATCTACGTTTTTCGAGGGCATGATCGATAAAGTTATGATATGGGAGAGTGCACTTACAGACGGAGATGTAACACGGCTTCACCGTGACATTTACAAGGACTGTTCTGCATATTCAGGATCTGGAACATCAGCCGCTTCTCTCGAACAATACCTCTTGATTCCAAACGAAGTAATGGACCATGCTTGGATTGCATCGGTTTCAGGTTCACGTTCTGGAGACGTGTATGGTTCATTTTCAATTATCGTAGAAGCTGTTGATCAGAGTGGAAATGTGCTTTCAACCAACACATCTTCTTCACAACCATTTGAAGCAAATTGGGTCGATGCAGCGCTTCGTTTCCGCCCAGATCCAAATGCTACAGCGTTTCGAATACGAATCCCAATCGATGTTGTCGCTACGTCAACAAGCGGTTCTGTCTTCCTTGACAGTCTGAGTTTCAGAGCAATTCGCCCACATATGACATGGGTGGATGGTTCAATCGCTGAAACAGCAGTCTCGACCGGAGGTCGTTCTTTTACGATTGACACAACGTATGGGCAATCGCTTGTAGCGGATTTACTGGAGGACGGTGTAAGTGGTGTCAAGGGGTACGTATACGAGCCATATCTTACAGCGGTTGGACAGCCAAGTGTTTTATTCGCCATGTATTCCCAAGGATTTAGTTTTGCAGAAGCAAATGCAGCAGCAAACACCTACATCTCGTGGATGGGTGTAACGGTTGGAGATCCAAAGATGGCGCCCTATATCGATACCATTCATGATATTCATCTCCTAGATGCTCGATTACAAGACAATCTATCAGTCGGGAAAACAGGATACATTGAAGTCGGTCTTGAGAATTTAGGAATGGCGAGTGCTGAAGGTGAACTTGAGATTATCAATGTCCAAGGTTCTGTTCTCATGACATCTTCATCAATTTCTGTTCCTGCCGGTGATCTTAGTGGCTCAAGAACCTCAGTCATTGTTCCAGTCACACCAACTGAGTCAGGCTGGCTCGATGTCCGTATTCGCTATAGCCACGACAACGCTTCTTCTTTTGAGCGAGATACTGAGAACAATTTCATCATGATGAGGTTCTGGGTTAATGCTGCCCCATCCATTGATTCGGTGTACTGTGATCAACCTGAATATGCTCGTGGAGATTCGTTCTTGTGTACCGTCCTTGCATCCGATGATGAGAAGGTTGAATCGGTTACAATGGGTTGGACGGTCGTTTGTTCGACGTGTGTTCTGAACAACACAACATGGTTGCAAGGTCCGATGGGAACAACTGATAATGGTTCAACATGGGAAGCAATGATTACGTTACCTATCAACATCACAACTGGTGGATTGGCATTGCATGTTATTGCAACTGACAAACTTGGGATGCAGGATGAGCAAACGGCAACAAATGTATCGAAGGTTCTTGACGCAGCCGCAGCATGGTTTGGACCGCACGCATCCTCAGCAGATCCATCGTGGCTTGGTGTTACGCCTTTACCAAACACCACCCCTAATGGGATTCTTCGCGGCGTGAATAACACGATTACTGGTTGTGTACTGGATGTTGATCATAATACAAACACAGAACAGCCACAATTCCTTGTTGAACGAGGAATTCTTGGTGAACTAACCTATGTAGAGAAACCAGATTCAAATCACCATTGTTATGAGGCGACCCTGTTCTTGGAGATTGGGAGTTCTTTGAATTCAATTTCAATGGAAATGCGAACCAACACTGGTAGTCTTGTCATGCAGAGAACAATCAAAGTAGAGGACATACATCCAACAATTGACATACAATTTGTAAATTCAAACAATACATCACTCGATCGAATAATCGATAATGATGATGAATTCATGGTGGTACGTGTTGAAGATGTTGATGACTCAGTTGGTACATATTTAGGAGATATTGTGTTCTCCTGGCCTGGATTTGGAAGCATTACAGTACCAATAGAAGGGCAAGTAGGTGGGGCTGTAGTAACCGTCAAACTCAATCCTCCAAGTGAATCTCTTGAATCGGGAGATATCCTCTTCGATATCACTATTCAAGATTCAAACGGAGCAACATCATCCTCAAGTACGTCATTACCACTCTTCCTTAATGCTCCATTAATCCTTGAAATGATACCATGTACTGTGGATGGGCAAATCAGTGAACTCATGTTTGGTCATACTGCGGTCCTTGGTGCGAAAATCATAAGCAATCGTCCAATGGAAACAATTGACCTCTCCTTGCGTCAATTGGGCTGGACTGTTTCAGCACCTCCAATAGAGGCCCCTACGTGGAGTTCAACCTCAAACAACTGCATGGAATCAATCAACGATGAGGATACCTATTGGTTTAGACTCCAACTCGATGGCTCATTTGCATCAGAAACTGGTTCGATTCAATTGGTAACAAAAACAATTGATGGATATCTTGCAACAAGTCAAATTCCTATGTTGTTCCGCCATGCGCCTCCTATTGTGAACGGTACAGCACCCCAATCTGTACAAGCTGGTAATGATTTGATTTTCCAAGTAGAGGTTACTGACCTTGACGGATTAAATGATGTTGAATGCAGTGCTTCCGTATATTCAGGGAATGCCTCAACCGATTTATGGAATCGGACATTCAATCCTATCCAAACACGTAACGAGAATGGGATAAGTACACTCCGATGGCCATTACCACGTAATCTCAATGAATCAGCAGATTCAATTCGTATCGATGTTCATTGCAGTGATTCAGATAATGAATACGGACAATGGCAATCAAGTACCCCAATTCTGATTGAACCGTATGTATGCGTTGTTAACTGTAATGTCTCAACTACGGATGATCGAAACACAAAAACCGAAGGTTCTCAATCAATGTGGATTTACGTTGTCCTTCTTCTTGTTGCTGTAATCGGAATGACGCTCGTCCTTCAACGAAGAAAAGAAAGCGTCGAAAAATGGGCTACTGATGAATCACTGGACGATTTTGAACAACTCACATCAGAATCAATAGCACAAGCAGAAGCATCACTTCAGGAATTAGAGACCTCTTCTACTGCAATACCAGATGGATGGACAGAGGAAGCATTTGTTCAGTGGCTTCAAGGCGAATGTCCTGAAGATTGGACTGAATCCCAGTGGGAAGAACTACGCAACCAACACTCATCATTGCTCACAGACCCAGAAAATACAACCGATGAGATATTATTCTAAGTCAAAGTGCAATGAACGGTTACGATGGCTATAGGATATGTACTGCTGAATGTGTCTCCAGGTGCAGAACATGATGTGTACCTGCAGTTACAACAACTTGAATCTGTTTCAGATGCAACCGTCCTCTTTGGAGATTATGACGTCATTGTAAAGCTAGAGGCATCAGATCTTTCCTCAATTGCAAAAGCAGTTGTTGAGTCAATTCGTCAAATTCCTGGAGTACTTGACACGAAGACGCTCGCAGGTGCCGAATTTTAGGCCATCCAGTAGGCCATTTCGGCCAAAAACAGCGTTTGGAAAGGGGTACTGAGGGCAATATGTTGAGCAGTATTGCCTTTTTTCGGCGAAAAATATAATAACTATGGGTTCTGATTATGATTTGGAGGAAATCCAAATGTCAGACAAGAAATATTTCGTTCTCATGGAGAACGGTAAAGACACAAGCCAAGTATTTGCTAGCAAGCAACCACGAGGAGCGGCCCTCAAAGCTGCAACCCGTGGACACACGAACATCCGCCTACGAGAGCGTGGCACCAAGCGTGTACACGTCTTCACTGGCTCGATCTCAATGGTCGACAAGCCAGCAGGCGGCCCAGCGTGGCTTCCAGACAAGATCAAGAAGGCTAACGTCAAGAAGCAAGGCATCGAGCACCTTTGAGGCGCTTGATCTTTTGATCTTAGACTCGTTCGACGAGTGTTGCTGCCGCGTATAGACGCTTAAACACGCAGCCAGCCGCCCAACCGAGGATTCAGGTCTTCGGTTGGGCCTCTTTTCTTTTTCTTTATTATTTTTTGAAATAGCCCGGCATATCGCTTGCGATTTCTTTTCTAATCGAATGCCAAGTGCACCCCTTTGCTTAGACGTCTTGTCAGAGGGTACCGATATGCTCGGCATGTAATACTCCAAGTCTACTGATTGCTTTCGACTTCGAGCAAACTTGCACCTTGTTCAACTCGATCACCTTCAGAAAATGAAACCTTTGTGACAATTCCATCTTCTGATGCTACGACTCTGTGTTCCATTTTCATGGCCTCTAAAATCATAAGAGTTTGACCAGCTTCTACGGATTGGCCTTCAGATACGAGGACTTCTAGGACTGTTCCAGGCATTGGAGCGACCAAGCCTCCATGTTGTTCATCTGCACTTACACCGGGTTCAATTCGCTCAAGTGTGTAGATATGACCGCTATGGTGAACCCACCACACATCGCCTACTTTCGCTACATGAGCCCAGGCTTTTGTTCCGTCTTCGAAATAGATCCGAACGCGGCCATCTTCTCTTGGATGGGCACAATGGTTGGCGAATGTCCAAATTTTAGGCGTACGCTCAAGCGTTACCTCGTGAACCTCATTGTTGAACCTAAATTCATGCTGCATCAAGGATACCTCCTATTCAGCGTCTGGAATGGGCTAGGAATGCTTTCGTTTGATGACGATGAGGAAAGGGTCACTCGATGCATCCCTGTCGTTTCAGCAACTGCTGCAGTCAGTAATGCAACATCGAGATGTTCTTGGGTTGGATTAAATTCGTAACCGCTTGGAAATACATCATCAATCATTGTCGTGTACGTATCCCCACTAATGACTTCGTTTGTATCGCAGAGTGCTCTTAGGAAACCGATGTTGGTTGTAGTACCAAGGACAACGAATTCATCGAGTGCTCGACGCATTCGTTGAAGCGCTTCTGCTCTCGATGGTGCCCATACGATGAGTTTTGCGAGCATTGGATCATAATGAGGTGTTACATCATCACCTTCTCTTACTCCGGTATCCAAACGTATTCCAGGACCTGTTGGAGGACGGAAGACTGCTAATGGACCAATTGCAGGAAGGAAGTTGTTGCTTGGGTCTTCTGCGTACAAGCGAACTTCGATTGCATGCCCTCGTAGTTCCAGTTCACCTACGGACATAGGCTCTCCTGCTGCAATACGTAACTGTTCGCGAACTAAATCGACTCCAGTAACCATTTCAGTCACTGGATGTTCAACTTGAATTCGGGTGTTCATTTCAAGGAAGTAGAATGAACCATCCTCTGCTAAGAGGAATTCTACTGTTCCTGCTCCTACGTAATCAACAGCCTGTGCTGCAGATACTGCAGCTTGTCCCATCTGTTCTCGAAGAGATGGACTCATTGAGGCGCATGGGGCTTCTTCGAAGACTTTCTGATGGCGTCGTTGAACACTGCATTCACGCTCTCCTAGGTGGATGCATCGACCATGCGTATCTGCAAGAACTTGGATCTCAACGTGCTTTGATGTTTGAAGTAATTTTTCGACATAAACTCGGCCATCTCCAAACGCAGTAACTGCTTCACGACGAGCAGAGCGTGCTGAAGATTCGAGTTCTTCCACAGCATTGACAACACGCATTCCTTTCCCGCCCCCACCTGCAGTGGCTTTGAGCAGTAATGGATAACCTGTTTCGAGGGCTGCCTGACGGATATCCTCGAGAGCCCGTTCTTCATCCTCCTCTTCGATTTCAACACCAGGAATGACAGGAACGCCCGCTTGTTTCATAATCTGACGAGCAGACATCTTATCCCCCATTTGTTCAATGGCTTGAGGCGATGGCCCAATCCAAATCAATCCAGCATCCATTACAGCCTGTGCGAATTCTGCTCGTTCAGAAAGGAAACCGAATCCAGGATGGATTGCATCTGCTCCTGAATCTTTAGCAACTTGAATAATGGCTGCACCATTGAGATAAGTCTCTGTAATTGAATCCCCTTCAAGAAGAACGGATTCGTCTGCAAGTTCTCGGAACATTCCAGTTTTATCGTTTTCAGCATAAATAGCAACGGATGAAAGACCAGCTTCTCGACATGCACGAAGGATACGACAGGCGATTTCGCCACGGTTCGCAACCAAGACACGTCGGATCATTGTTTCACCTCATTCTGGTTTCCAATCTGCAGGACGCTTTTCTAGGAAGGAGGAAAGTCCTTCCTGACCTTCTCTGGAACCACGCATTCTACTTGTGAAATCGAGTGTCCAATTACGAAGAGATTCATCATCACCTGTCCATCGGTCGAATCCAACACTGAGTTCCTTAGCAAGCGTTGCTGCGCTGGGACCAGTAGTAAGAACTTCTGAGATAATTGATTCAACTGCGTCTGTGAAGTCTTCTTGACCATCAACAATGCGTTCAATAAATCCTATTCGAAGAGCCTCGTCTGCTTTAATCCGGCTTGCCTGCATAGCCAGACGGCGGAAGTTGGCTGAACCGACTCTTCGGTACACATAGGGGCCGATAACTGCCGGAAGAATCCCTAACTTCGCTTCTGATAGAGCGATTTTTACATCCTCTGTAGCAATGACATAATCTAGGCAAGCGATTAATCCTGCTCCGCCACCTAAGGCAACGCCTTGAATGGCTCCGATTGTGAAACATGGATGGGACCATAGTCCATTGAAGAGGCGATCTAGACGTTCGCTGTCGTTTCTATTTTCTTCGGGAGTGTTCGCTCCTGCATCACGCATCATGTTGATATCAGCACCTGCGCAGAAATGTCGGCCTTTTCCGGAAAGAACGAGCGTTCTCAAGTATGGATTCCCATTCGAGTCAATCAATGCGTCTTGGCGGCCTGCACTACGCTCAGCAGTCCATTCGAACAGTTCTATGAGTTCAGTAATCATTGCTACATTCATCGCATTATACTTGTCTTCACGGATTAATTCAATACGTGCTGAACTTCCTTCTATCGACAAGGAAACAAGGGTTGTTTCAGGGGGATTATCCATTGTTAACATTCTAAAAACCTCAATTGTAATTTTAAATTTCCAATTGGAATTTACATTCTGAAAATTCCGTATTTTCCTTCTGGCATAGGAGCATTTCGAGCCGAAGCTAGACAAAGGCCAAGCACATCTCTTGTATCTCGAGGATCGATGATTCCATCGTCCCACAAACGTGCAGTGGAATAGTAAGGTGAACCTTCTCGTTCGTACTTCTCAAGAATTGGAGAACGGAATTCATCAAGTTCATCACCCTCCATAGGAGAAAGACCTTCACGAGCACGTTGATCTTGTTTCACGGTCGTAAGAACATCTGCTGCTTGCGGTCCACCCATGACTGAGATTCTGCTGTTTGGCCACATGAATAGGAAACGCGGATCGTATGCTCGACCACACATTCCGTAATTTCCTGCTCCGTGAGAACCACCAACGATGATGGTGAACTTTGGTACATTGACACATGAAACTGCAGTGACGAGTTTTGCACCGTCCTTTGCGATACCACCTGCTTCGTAGGCCTTTCCAACCATGAAGCCGGTGATGTTCTGAAGGAAAACAAGAGGAATACCTCTCTGGCCACACAATTCGACAAAGTGTGCTCCTTTGACAGAAGATTCCGAAAAGAGAATCCCATTGTTAGCCACAATGCCGACTTTGTGGCCGTGAATATGAGCGAAACCACAGATCAACGTCGTCCCATAACGTGACTTGAATTCATGGAATCTTGAGCCATCAACAACTCGTGAGATGATTTCACGTACATCGATTGGCGTACGATTATCGCTCGGAATGAGTCCAAGTAGATCTTCAACATCATGCGCAGGAGGTTCAGGCTCCTGGGTTGCTGCAGGAGCAAGTGTTCGCGGACCTAAGTTTTCAACAACGTTTCGAACCATTCGCAATGCTTCAGATTCATCCTCAGCAAAATGATCCGCAACACCTGATTGTACTGTGTGAACTTCAGCCCCGCCCAATTCTTCAGCCGTTACCACTTCACCTGTTGCGGCTTTTACTAACGGAGGACCTGCTAAGAATATAGTTCCATTACCTTTTACGATAATGGATTCATCACTCATTGCTGGAACATACGCTCCACCTGCTGTACATGAACCGAGGACGGCAGCGACCTGAGGGATGCCATCTCCAGACATCTT
>QQSG01000077.1:0-2070 GCA_003602665.1 Candidatus Poseidoniales archaeon | reverse complement strand
GCAACTGTTTGAGCACGGATATGTTTCTTAACCGTCATTGGATAATACGAGCCACCTTTGACAGTCGCATCATTTGCTACAAACAGAACTTCTCGCCCATGGACACTACCAATCCCAGTTACGATACCTGCAGAGTGAGCACGGCCATCATACAACTCGTATGCTGCTAATGGAGAGAGTTCAAGGAAAGCAGTTCCGGGGTCAATGATTCGTTCAATACGCTCACGTGCAAGCATTTTGTTTCGACTTCGATGGCGAGCAACGTACTTTTCTCCGCCACCATTGCTAACAATATCGAGGCGCTCTCGAAGGGTTTCAATCAATGCGAGATTATGTTCCCGACGTGCTGAAAAATCAGGATCGGCTTTGTTTACTCGTGTTGGAAGTCGATCCATTCCTGCCACCCTATTGCAGACCAATCGGCTTAGGAACTTCAAATCACCGTCGTATCAAACACCGAGCATTAATCGCCCAATATCTCTCAATCCAGGTGCAAGACCGACGATCAAAACGGCCAACACAATGAGCATGCGAAGATGTGCCTGTCGCTTTTCGACACGCATCTCAATGAAAATATACGTGATAATGGCAACAAGGGCTGCCTTCACGATGGCAAAGAGCCAGGCGCCTTCAACATCCCATCCAATGGAATCGCTGATAGCACCGCCATACTGGATGACTGCATCGCTGAGTGGGTGCTTCTCTGAGTAATCGAAATAATCGATTCCGACCATTGTCGCAAATCCGTCACACAATTGACCAAAAACCATAGCGAGAACAAGTGGACTAGCAAGAAGGGCTTTGTTTGAAAGAAGTTCAATTGGATGCTTTGAAACAACCTTTTCTTCTGCTTCCCAGGCTTTGATTGAAACACCTTCTGGAAGAACGCCTGCTTCAAATCCGCTTAGTTTCAGTTGTTGTGCATCATCCTTTCCGATTCTGTACAACACATAACAGATCAACGCAGGTATTCCTAGAACCACTAGAGCAGGCCACAAAACGACCTCGTTCGGCATTCGACCTGATTCTTGTAGCCATGGCGTTGATGCTAACTGGGCCCAATGACCAAGACCAACAAAACAAGCACCGACGGCAAAGGAAAGTAATCCTCGAGAGATCGAATCCCATCCACGAGTATTGTGCATTGTGAAAATAAGTGAACCAAAACCAAGAATAAGGCCTGCAATAATCCAGAAAGTACCTGTCTCATGAGCGAGATAACCTGGTCTGAACAGCAAACCCCACATTGCAAGAAGAGCGAAGCAGAGCAAAGGAACAAGTCGAATCCTGAGGTTTAACTCCCCGAAATCCCCTTCGACATCGTCCCATCGTTTCCCAACAAGATGTGAAATGATTCCTATCCCGAAAAGCCAGGCTGCAAGGTGTAGATGAATGATTGGGGATATGAGAAGCCAATCGATGGAGGAAGGAAAGAAGTCCGCATCTTCCAATACTCTAAGGATAGGTGCAAGACAAACCCAAGCGATCAAGGCGTACATCATCTTATTATTTGCAGGAAGATTAAGCGTTCTGAAAAGAGCTTGGAAAACAATGACTGAGGCAAGGAGTCCGAATGTGTAAATCGCAGTATTTTGAGGCGTATATCCTGCATCACCTTGCTCACCAGCGTCTGCTTCTACGGGTTCCCATATGATTGGACGTAATCCGTCATCCCATACCATTTCGTTTTGGAAAACCAACCCGAGAAGGAGAAGAATTCCTAATGCGAGAACAACCTTCGTCATCGCTTGTTCAAGAAGCGAAAGGCGGCTTGAAGGCAATGCTGGTTGATGATTTAGAAGAATTTCATCAATGGATTCAATCGAACTCATGGACTGTCCTCGTGCTTACGACTAGGAGGTGGGCAATATCTCTTCCCTATGGGAGGATTCACTCTTCTTCAGTTGCTGCAACTCGCGGTTCGTGTTCTTCAATGAAGGAAACCTTACCGCATTCTACAGCATCTCTTAGGACGGTAACCAAACGGAATTTCATCATAGCCGCATTGGTATCGAAAAGCATTGTCTGTGGAATAACGATGTTGAGATCGTCTCCATCGAAAGTAACGCC
>QQSG01000076.1 GCA_003602665.1 Candidatus Poseidoniales archaeon | reverse complement strand
CCACTCAAGTCGATTCCATTACCTGCCCAAGAACCGAGTAGACTTGCTAATTCATCGGTATCATTCTGACCTTTTGATTTTGCACGAGGCTCTGGTAAAGTAATGCCAATTTCGAGTGCTTTGAGTTGCTCGTTAAGATCACGTACATCGATAGAATCTGGAGACGGGTGGCATCGCCAAGGAAGTAATGCACCCTCATTGCCAAGTATTTCTCCGACAATATTATTGGTCTTGACCATGAACGTTTCAATCATTTTTGTGGCCTTATTCGGCCACTTGACATCGATTCGAACCGAACCGTCTTCTTGTATACGCGGGCGTTGTTCTCCCTGTTGAACATTCAATCGAAGTTCATCTTTTTGCCAGTGTTCAGCAAGTGTGAACAGTTCGTCCCATCTCGAATCCTCGAGTGTGTCTTCATATGCAAGATTCTCTTTGACATCGATCACTGCTTCATGGGCTTTTGATTCTATGATAGCCATGCTCTCATCGAGTTTCATTTCGATAACCATTGCTAATCGAGGAACATTTGCTCGCAGAGAACACAAATCATCGGCTAGCCTGAACGGAAGCATAGGAAGAACACCATGAGGGAGATACACCGATGTTGCTCTAGCCTGCGCAGTAGTATCGAGGCGAGAATCGAGAGCGACATAGTGAGCAACATCGGCTATAGCAACCCATAGGGTTGAACCATTTCCGTTCTGCTCGAAGCATATTGCATCGTCAAAATCCTTTGCATCAGGTGGATCGATGGTTACAAACTGAAGATGGCGTAGGTCACTTCGTCCTTTACGAATCTCACCTTCAGCATCGACATCAGGCAATGTTTCAGCCCATGATTCTAAGGACGAATCGTAGGAAGCTGGGAACGGATTTAGATTGCTTTTTCTTCTCCATGCAAGTCTGTGTTGGAGCAGTTCCAGCAGAGTCCAATGTTTGTGCTGGACCAACATCCATGCTAGTGCAGGCTCGAATTCTGGGAATCTTAATCCAGATTTCCGAGCAGCGAGACGTTTTATCTCGAGTTCCAGATTGAACGTTTTCCACTTCATTCCCGTCAGTTCATGGATTGAACATCCATCCGGAAGAGACGTTCCTGTAAGCATTGCTTCCCAGGTTTTTATGAGGAGGGAAAAGGTCTGCTTATCCTCTTCAATCCATTCATCTTCATCTTTTTCGAGGCGGGAAAGTTGGGACGACCAATGCGCCACTGCTTCATTAATTTCGACAATACTTTCCCGTGAACGAGGTCGAACTGAATTGTTTCCCTGCCATGTGAAGTGTGTGGCGTTGCTTCGACTCGAGGTGATTATTTTGGCAACTTCATCCATCAACCGTTTTCGATAGGATTTGTCATCTTCTCGTGAAGGTGGCCGGTTCTCATGTTGGAGAATGAAATCAACCATTTCGTCAAGAGACCAGTCCTTTGTCCAAAGTTCCTCTTCTCTGAGAAGGGAAGTAAAACGTCTCCAAAACCGCTCGTCATCGGGGCTACGTGAAGTCTTCTTCTTGTTGTGTTTTGACATAAAACTACAACCCCACGTCCTTGAGACGTTTCAGGACTTCGATTTGTTCTGATGTCAGTTCTTCCAACTCATCGAGAATGAATTCAAGATCTAAATCTCCTTGAAGATATCCTGCTTTTGCCATCCGCCTTCGGTCACCAGGTTGGCTATTTCCAGCCACGCTTAGGAACCCACTCTTTCCAGATGGAAGGTTTACCTTGACTTTACCGCCTAGCATCATCGTAGAATAGGGGATTGAAACTTGTTGGATGAGAATTCCATTTTCCCAATGCCTTCCTTCACCAGCATCGATTCGAAACGTGACATGAAGATCGCCTGCAGTCCCCTGTGGATGTTCATTCCCTTGCCCCTTGAGTCGTTTAGACGAACCATGTTCGATTCCTGCATCTACTCTGATTTTGAAATTCTGAGTGGTCTTAGAAGCGACGTTACCACTCCCAACTTTGATGCGTTGGGCTTGAAATGTAATCTCGCCGCCCTTGACGGCTTGTTCCATTTCAACATCTACGGATACGTGAATATCACTGCCTTTGGGTCTGGATTGAGGCCGTCGTTGTCGCTGCTGGAATGGATTGTGTTGTTGCTGTCCACCAAACATTTGTCCAATCATATCGTCGAATCCACCGCCCATTCCACCACCAAAAGGCGACCGTCCACCGCCGCCACCAAACATATTTTCCATACGCTTTTTCTGTTCGTATTCTTGGCGCTTTGAAGCGTCACCAATCTTTTCATATGCGGCTTGAACTTCCTTGAATTTGGCTTCTGCAGCAGCATCATCGGGGTTACGATCGGGGTGATGCTTACGTGCAAGTTTCCGAAAAGCTCGCTTAATCTCAGCATCCGAAGCATTTCGAGAAACGCCTAAGGTTGCATAAGGGTCGGGCGAAGCCATACAAGGTAAGGCATCCGTTCACCCCTCATCAACTCTTGCCGAATATTGCTCTGCTTTGGAAACCGATTCGCGTGGAAGCGGTTATAATAGGGGGTTGGGTCGGTAGGAAAGCACGAGGTTGTACCATGTCGGATAAAAAAGATGATTCACGCACATTCGAGGATGCTGTTCAGGACCGTCAAGACTGGATAGAAGCCCAGTTCCGTAAGATTTCTCGCGGGTCATGGGCTCGAATTATTCGAATGGCGCGCAAGCCGACGCCGCAAGAATTCAAGCAAACCAGCATTATCTGTGGTATTGGTCTGTTTGTTCTTGGAGCAATTGGATTTATTTTGCTCGTCCTCATGGACAATTTCCTTCCTTGGTTGATTCACGATGTATTCGGAATCTGAGGATTGGTTGGTGATTATTGATGACTGAAGCGTTTATTGTTTTTGTACGATTTGAAGAAAAGTTGCTGCTTCTTAACCGAAGCAAAGAAGACAATGATTTCCCAGGTCTTTGGGATGGTGTTTGGGGTGCTGGATCTACTCCAGAAGAAGTCCTTGCCCGTGTTTCTGAAGCAACAGGACTCCCTCTCGAAACTCTCGATTATGTTGGAACAGGTCCAGAGCGTGGTATTGACATGGGTCGTTCCCTCGTCGACGTCATGCCTATTCTTGTTGCAACCAGTTCAGATGAAGTAACGCCAACAGGACGCTACGTATCTCATGAATGGATCGACCCCGGTAAGTTGCTTGACTACAACTGTGTCTTTTCAAACATGGATGAGATGGAAGGCTCTGAGAAACTGTTCCGTGAAATGTATGGTTCAGTTGGTTCTTTCCTTTACATCGTCAAAACAGCAATTGGTTCAGAACAACGTGTTGCTGATGAAATGTATGCACGACTCCATGGAAGCGGTTCATTAACTGCGCTTCAGGGAGAAATCTTCTCAGTACTTCATCCAAATAACATGCGAGGATATCTCTTTGTTGAATCAAGTGCACTTCACCACGTTGAGAAGTTGATTGGCCGCTCCGGTGGCCGTGACCCAAGCGCTCGAAGAGGAATTACTCAAACACCATTGAAGAACGCGAAGACCGTTCTTCCTGGAGAAGCTCCATTGTTGGATATCTTGCCATACTTGGAACCAAAGGCCGTTACCTCTGGAATCGAAGTTGGATGCATCGTCGAAATTGTTTCAGGTGCATTCAAGGGCGAAAAGGCTCGTGTAACAAGTGTTTCCGAAACCAAGGAAGAAGTCAGCATGGAACTCTACGAACAACCGATTCCAATGACGCTCAACATGCGTGGAGACCACGTGCGTGTCATCGATCGTATCGTTTGAACTTCGTTTAAATAATTGAACGAGATTTTCAAGGTGAATACATGACGCTTGATGTCTATCATTCAAGATTGAAATCAATAGGAAAGATTCTTCTTCTTCTTACGGTTATGTTGTGGTTTTATCGCAACAATTTACAATCTCTAAATTTCTTTATCATCTTGGTTCTTCTTACTCGAGGAAGCATCAATCTGCTGTGCAGGACCTCCGTTTTCACCAGAAAAGAAACGGATGTTTCGAATCCAAGTTTCAAACGGAAAGCAAAGATATTTTCATCGATGGTTCTGTTTTTCGTTGTCATTATTCTTCTTTCAGCAACAGCTTTCCTCAATCTTTCGCCTCAGGTTGGAGGCGAACCGGGTTCATTTGATTCACCCCATTACTACGACGGGAAGTTCAATAATTTGAATGAAACAAGTGTTTCAACGGGTTCATTTTTTGGTACGATGCTCGAGTACATGGTTGGAGATGATGATCGAAATCCAAATGTCATCCTTCCAACAAAAGAATATCAAAACATGTTGTTGAATGAATCAGATGTGAGCGTTACATGGTTTGGACATTCAACCATTCTCATCCAATCACACAACACGACGATTTTGATGGATCCAGTTTTTGGTGAAGGGGGGCTCGATCCTCTCATTTTCGGCCCCTCTCCTTTTGCATATGAATACACATATGAGCTTGAGGATTTACCTCGAGTGGATTATGTTTTCATTTCTCATGACCATTATGACCATTTGGATATGAAAACGATACAATCGCTTGAAGGAGCACAATTTTTCGTACCACTTGGTGTGAAATCTCATCTGACAACATGGGACATTCCATCACATGAGGTTCAAGAGTTCGATTGGTACGATGAGCACAATGTCTCTTCTGAATTTTTCATAGCCCTCACGCCATCACAACACTTCAGTGGACGTGGAATTTCAGGCGATAATACGCTTTGGGGCTCTTGGGTTTTGGATTTCAATGGGCATAAGATCTTCTTCAGTGGAGACAGTGGCTATTCGGAGGAATACGCAAAGATTGGAGAGAAGTACGGTCCTTTCGATATTGCTATCATCGAGGCTGGGCAATATAACGAAGCGTGGTCAAGTATCCATATGTTCCCAGAGCAATCAGTACAAGCCTCCATCGATCTCAACGCATCAACAATCCTTCCAATTCACAATACGAAGTATGTCCTTTCTCTTCACAAATGGGATGCTCCTCTTGAGCGAGTAACGGCTGCAGGTGAATTGCTGAACCAAACAGTTTCGACTCCATACATTGGAGATACATTTGTGCTTGGAGGAGAGAATCCTGATACTCGTTGGTGGAGAGATGTTGAGATTCCATCCCCTCCCTGGCTGAAAGTAAGTTCCTTTGTCGGTTTTATGATTCCATTTTCTTTGATTGCGAGTTTGGCTATGGTCAATATCCAACGATTGGCCTCAACAGGAACCATTTCGAAAGAAGAAGAATGAATTTGAGATTGCGAATCCTCACGAATCCCCTGAAATTTTTCATACTACTAACGGAAGGGTTTCACAGGGGGTAATGAAATTCACATGAAAAATCGTGCGATTTGCGTTGGATTTTGTGTTCTACTCCTCACCACGTTGTCTGTATCTGTTGCATCTGCACAAGTCTCAAATGACCAACAGCCCAGTCCAGAAAATGATACGATGTATCTCTGGGGAGATGCTTCCCTTGCAAGTGGAACTTGTTTCACCCACTTTTCACCGGATGAAACTACAGAATTAGGATTTGGTGAAATCGATGAAACAGAAAACATTGATTTTTCTTGCTCCTTAACTGAATCGCTTACACAAGAAATGTTTCTCAATCCTGAAGGAAGCATTTCCCTAAGTCTTGGGTTTTTGATTCAATCAACAGAAAACAGTGGTGAAGATCTTGTTCTTTCGTTCAGCAAGGATTCTGAACTTCTTGCTCAAAAAGAATTCAGCATTCCAACATACGAAGATGAGCAGATTAACTGGAATATTCAAGTCACTGAGAACATGTCCTATTGGGAAGAAGGCACCCTTCCTGTCTTACAGGTCCAATTTAACAAACCTGGGCCAACAACAGTGGAATGTCTCGATCCTGCTAAACTCATTGCCGGGTGTGAGCCAAAATTCCGTATGTATTACTCGGACAACACTGCCGGTTTGACTGTAGAAGGAGTATTCCCTATTCTGAATGCTTCAGACCCTGGTGCATTAAATCCAAATCAACCCGTCGATGATAGCGAAGCAACAGCGCTTTCAGTTGGTGAAGGCGACATTTCAATACTGCTCTTTTCACCTTGGTTCATCGGTATTTTCTTGTTCGTTGGTTTCATTACGATGAGGAGTGAACGTTTCCAACTTGGTGTTGTCCTTGAAGAGGAATCAGAAGAAATCGAACATATTGAGCAACCATCTGAAGGAAAAACATTGCAAGACAGTTATCGTGCAAGAGTGTTAACGCTGTGCGCGTTGTATGTGGCTCAAGGAATTCCTTGGGGTTTCATCACTGTAACGTTCGTGACGTTCCTTGCTGTAGAAGGTGTTGCTGCCGGAGAATTAGCGTTACTGCTTACTCTAGGAACACTTCCATGGTCTTTGAAATTCCTTTGGGGCCCAGTCATTGATCGATTCCAATATCCAAAAATGGGGAGGAGGAGGCCGTGGGTTCTCATTGCTCAGTTCGGAATGATTCTTTCCTTATCTGCAATGCTTTTCATTCCAGATCCAACCAGTGATTTGACCGTTATCGCAACGATGTTTTTGATTTACAATATTTTCACATCGCTTCAAGATGTAAGTACAGATGCTTTAGCAGTTGATGTGCTCAAACCAAATGAGCTTGAAAAGGTCAACAGTTACATGTTCACTGCCAAAGCAGTTGGAGGTATTATTGGAGGCGCGGGGCTAGGTACAATCATCGGTTTCGTAGGCATAAAAGGAGCCATTTTCTTGCAAATTCCAATTCTCGTCATCATCATGCTCGTTCCATTATTCATGACCGAGCGGCCCGGAGAGAAGCGGTTCCCTTGGAGTGAGGATTCAGAGATTCAACTTCATGAAGAAGTCGATGAAAAGAGAGACATCAAGGATATTATCTCAGATGTGAAAACTGCATTCTCACTCCGCTCGGCCCAATTGGGAATCGGACTCAGTCTCGTTATGTCCCTCTCTTTCTTCCTCATTCCAGTCCTACCACTTTTGTTTGTCCGAGAATTAGGCTGGTCTGAAGAGCAATTCAATGCCACCAAGGGCGGCCTCATCCTGATCGTTACGATGATTGGATACATGATTGGAGGACAACTAGGGAAACAGTTTGGAGGAAAACTTGTCATCATTTATTCTGCACTAGCCGCCGCAATTCTCAATGTGATATGGGGGTTAACTGAGCCGCTGTGGGGAAGTGAACTCTTCATGATGTCAATCTGGTGCCTCCATACAACAGCTTGGGCTATGGTGGCAATCAACACATACTCGTTGATGATGAAAGTGACTTGGGGTAAGGTTGGGGGCACACAGTTCACAGGATATATGGCTATGATGAACCTTTCAGCGATAATTGGATATCAACTTACAGACCCTTTTGCCACACGTTTCGATTATCCTACGCTGTTTTTGCTCGCAGGACTGCTTGAAACATTCGTCATTCTGGTAGCGGTGATGATCGATCCCGACGAGACGAATCGGACGTTGCCTGATAATAATCAGTTGCCGCAACCGCAGCCTTGAGTTTGGCAGGAAGCATCAACAGGTTCTTCCTTGGCCTGTTCTACAACCTTCTTTTTTGGTTTGCGTCGGAGAACGTTTGAAAGTCGACCTTTGCGTTGATTCTGAGATGTGCGTCGGTTCATATTACTTCCAAGAACAGTCCATTCATAAATGAAACGCGTAATGATTTAGACAAAAGTCGTATTTTTTGAACGTTTTTAATGAAATAAAAACCGCAATTTTACGAACTTGTTAACAAATAAAAATCGAAATTTACAAGATGATTTTTGTAAGGCGAATCGGAATGACTACATGTTCATATAAGAGATTTGACTAGCGACTTTGAGGGCGAAAAATGAAGGGTATGGATACAAATAACGCAGAGGCAAAATGTCCAGTAATGCATGGTGGTGCAATCAGCGCGCCAAGTACTGGTATGACGAATAACGATTGGTGGCCAAAAAACCTCAACCTGAATATCCTTCATCAGCACAGCACAAAGTCAAACCCAATGAATCCAGATTTTGATTATGCAGAGGCTTTCAAGAGTCTCGATTACGAGGGTTTGAAGAAGGATCTTCACTCATTAATGACCGACAGTCAAGACTGGTGGCCTGCTGACTATGGTCACTACGGTCCTTTCTTCATTCGAATGACATGGCACGCTGCTGGAACCTACCGAACTGGCGATGGCCGTGGTGGCGGCGGAACCGGAGCACAGCGATTCGCACCTCTCAACCGCTGGCCAGACAACGGCAACCTCGCCAAAGCTCGACGTTTGCTATGGCCAATCAAGCAGAAGTACGGCAA